>CAZNNJ010000831.1:0-2655 GCA_964574305.1 uncultured Rhodospirillales bacterium
TGAGCAGATTGCAGCCAGTCGCGAATCGGTTAGTTTGTGGGAGCGGGGGCAATTTCCTGATTTCGGCGTCCGGCGGGGGGATGGGGGACCGGGGGAGGACGCCGCTGGTCAAGGTCGTGGGGCTGGTCCCGGTCGTGACCGCCCATGTCTTCTTCTATACCAGCCACCTGGGCTGGCTCGACGCCGCCAAGCTCGCCAGCCCCAGCTTCTATGCCGAGACGCGCGACGGCCGCACCGTGCCGATCCCGCCGGTCTATTTCGGCATCATGTCCTATTCCATCGCCCAGACCGCGATGTTCATCCCCGAGGATCATTTCCCGATGCGGTTGGGCGGCAACACCTATAACCGCGCCGACTGGGTCGACGGCCAGACCTGCGGGGCCGACGTCAGGCACACGCAGAATACCGGTGTGACGTTCGCCACCATCGAATCGATGGTCCGCGCAGGCGACGCGGCGATGCGCCGGGCGCCGCTCGTGAAGGACGCCAACCTGTTCTATCTCTACCCGCACCACATGGTGTCGAACCCGCTGATGTACGGCGCGTTCAACAGCCTCTCGATGGATGACATCGTCGGCTACCGCTACAGCGTCGAATCCGTCTGCCTGGGGCTGAAGGACGGGAAACTGACGCGCGACGTGCGCAAGCGTTCGGATTTCGAGATCGATGTTCGCCGCTAAGCCAAACGACATGACCGAGCTGTGGGTCGTCTATGACGGCGAGTGCCCGTTCTGCAGCGCCTATGTGCTGCTCTACCGGCTGCGCGAGCGGACCGGGAAGGTCCATCTGATCGACGCGCGATCGGACCATCCGCTGGTCGACGAGGTCCGCCGCCGGGGCCTCGACCTCAACGAAGGCATGGCGGTCAAGTTTCAGGGGCGCCTCTATCACGGCGCGGCGGCGATGAACATGCTGGCGATCCTGGGCAGCGACGGCGGCGTCTTCAACCGGCTGAACCGGGCGCTGTTCCGGCATCCGCGCCTCGCCCGCATCCTCTACCCCATCCTCGTCCGCGGACGCTGGATCGTGCTGCGCCTGCTCCGCCGCCGCCTGATCGCGGATCCCCGAGCCGGTTCCTGAACCACGGAGACATCATGGACGGTGTCATGCACGATCTGGAAGAGCGGCCGGGCTATTGGCTGACCCCCTATGCCGCGCCCAACCGGCCGGTGCAGGCGACGATCGTGGTCCCGACCTTCTCAGCCGAGCCGACCCTGGAGCGGGCGCTGCGCAGCGTGCTCAACCAGTCGCTGCGCGAGCTCGAGATCATCGTCGTCGACGACGCCTCGACCGACAATTCCTGGAGCCTGATCCGGGCGATGGCGTCGGAGGACCCGCGCCTGCGTCGCGTGCGGACCAAGGTCAAATGCGGCAAGCCGGTCGGCATGAACCGGGCGATCGAGCTGGCGCGCGGCCGGTGGCTGGCGATCCTCGACGCCGACGACTGGTATCATCCGGAACGGCTCGCGGCGCTGATCGCCATCGGCGAGCGCTCGCGGGCCGACATGGTGGCCGACAACCAGTTCTTCTTCGACGCGGTGGCGAACCGGGTGGTCGGCGCGGCCTGGAAGCCGGGGGCGACGGAATGGCCGCTCAGCTTCGACGGCTTCCTGGAGGGCTCGACCGCCTTCGCCACCTTCAATCTGGGCATGCTGAAGCCGGTCATCCGGACCGATTTCATCCATGCCAGCGGCCTGGGCTACGACGAGCAGGCGCGGCACGGGCAGGATTTCTTCCACCTGCTGCAATTCTACCTGGCCGGCGGCAAGGCCGTGGTCAGCGACAAGCCCTATTACCACTATACCCAGCCCTATGGGACGATCTCGCGCAGCTGGTCGCATGCCGCGCGCAAGCGCTACGACTTCGAAACCGCCTATCGCAACAACCAGCGCCACATCGCCCAGGCACAGGGCAAGCTGAGCACCGGCCAGGCGGCCAGGCTCGGCCAGCGCAACGAGCAGCTGAGGGCGCTGGAATTCTACTATCAGGCCAAGCAATGCCTGGCGAACCGAGACCTGGCCGGCGCGATCCGCCGCCTGGCTGAGGAGCCAGGGATGCTGCGCTATGCCTTCTGGCGGCTGCGCCGAATCTTCGTCAAGCGCACCGATGCCCGCGCCATCGAGCGCGTGGCCGCCCGGTCGCGCAGGACCGTCCCCCACCGTGCAATCGATCTGGTGACCTGATCCCATGAAAGTCGCTGATACCGACAATAATTTCACCGCTTTCCGCCTGCTGCTGGCGGTGCTGGTGGTGTTCGGCCATTTCCAGGGTTTCGTCGGCGTCAAGTCGCCGGACTGGCCGTTCAACTATGCCTCGACCGCGGTCGACTGCTTCTTCGTCGTCTCGGGCTATCTGGTCTCGGCCAGCTTCGAGCGCGATCCCAACCTGTTCCGCTTTTATGTGCGGCGCTTCTTCCGCATCTATCCGCTCTATTTCGCGGTGATCGTGCTGCAGGCGCTCGCGCTGGCCAGCATGGCGCCGGGCGGGCCTCTGGCCCATATCGGCGAGACGATCCACTATCTTTTCCTCAACGCGATCTTCGCCAATTTCGCCAAGCACGATATCGGCGGGGTGATGACCGGGCTCACCGATCCCAGCCTCAATGCCAGCCTGTGGACGCTGAAGATCGAGTTCGGCTTCTATCTGATCCTGCCG
>CAZNNJ010000832.1:0-2639 GCA_964574305.1 uncultured Rhodospirillales bacterium
AAGACGACGAATGATGGGAGGAATGCTTGGTTTTCTTGGGCGCGGCGGTCGTGTCGGCCATGGCCGAGGCGGTCATCAGCGCCGTTGTCGCGGCGACCGCCAGCGCCACATGAATACCCCGCCCGGTACCCAAGGCAGGGCTAAAACCAGCAAATCGACCCATGAGCCGCTCCATCGCAAAAACCAGTGCATCCGTTCTGACATGACCCGCGCGCCAACGCAAGCGATGCGTGGGGTGTAGAAAAATCTTTATTTAACAATGGCTAGTGCGGATTTCTTGAGTCTTGAGTCGCAAAAACCGGATATTGGGCCGCATTCGCCCGGCCTGTCTGAAACGCCTGCGGCCTTCGTCAGGCCTCGTGAAAAATCTTGCAGGGCCGCCCGATAACATGATTTTGATCAAGACACTGCGACGTTGCCGCGCGCAGTCTGGCATGCCGAAAGGGTTGCGTTACATTTAAGCCCGGTGTTGACTGCTGCGGTTTACAAAACGGGGAAGGTCCGGACCTCCTATGGATTACGAGAGTTTCTTTTCCGAACGCGTTTCCGCGTTGAAGGATGAAGGCCGGTACCGTGTTTTCGCCGAGCTGGAGCGCCGGGTCGGCATTTTCCCCAAGGCGCGCCTGCATCGGGGCGGTGTCACTCGCGAAGTCACCATCTGGTGCAGCAACGACTATCTGGCGATGGGCCATCATCCGGTGGTCCTCGATGCGATGCACGAAGCGCTGGACCGCAGCGGCGCCGGCGCCGGCGGCACGCGCAACATTTCCGGCAACACGATCTATCACGCCGAGCTCGAGCGCGAGCTGGCCGATCTGCATGGCAAGGAAGCGGCGCTGCTCTTCACCTCAGGCTATGTCTCGAACGAGGCGACGCTCGGCACCGTGGCGAAGCTGCTGCCGGACTGCATCGTCTTCTCCGACGCCGACAATCACGCCTCGATGATCAACGGCATCCGCAACAGCGGCGCCGAGCGCAAGATCTTCCGCCATAACGATGTCCAGCACCTGGAATCGCTGCTGGTCGAGGCCGATCCGTCGCGGCCCAAGATCATCGCCTTCGAATCGGTCTATTCGATGGACGGCGACATCGCCCCGATCGACCAGATCGTCGATATCGCCAAGCAGTACGGCGCGATGACCTATCTCGACGAGGTCCATGCGGTCGGCATGTACGGCAACCGTGGCGGTGGCATCTCCGAGCGCGAGGGGCTGGCCTCGCAGATCGACATCATCGAGGGCACGCTGGGCAAGGCCTTCGGCGTTGTCGGTGGCTATATCACCGGCTCGTCGGCATTGGTCGATTTCGTGCGTGGTTACGCGCCGGGCTTCATCTTCACCACGGCGATGCCGCCGGTCGTCGCCGCCGGCGCGCTGGCCAGCGTGCGCCACCTCAAGCATTCCACGATCGAGCGGCAGCTGCAGCAGGAGCATGCGGCGAAGCTGAAGGCGGCGCTGAAGGAGGCCGGCCTGCCGGTGATGGACTCCAAAAGCCATATCGTGCCGGTGCTGGTCGGCGATCCGCGCCTGTGCAAGGCGATCACCGACGAACTGATGGACACGCACAGCATCTATGTGCAGCCGATCAACTATCCGACAGTGCCGCGCGGCACTGAGCGCCTGCGCCTCACCCCCACGCCGCTGCATGGCGACGCGGAGATCGAGGGCCTGATCACGGCCTTGACGGAGGTGTGGGGCCGGCTGATGCGGCGCAGCGCCGCCTGACGCCCAAAGAAAGACCCTAGCGCAGCTTCTCTTCCAGCCGGCGCAGCAGGTCCTTCGGAATCGGTTCTTCGAGAACCGGGCCATAGAGTCGCGTCAGGTGGTGCTTCAGCCAGCCGTCGAACACGGGGTCGCTTTTCGGTTTCCCGCGGGGACCGATGTCGACAACGTTTTTGTTTTCGGGCGTTTCGCGCCCGTCTCCGGCTAATACGATACTCATCATCCAATACTCGACCGAACCCTTCTGGCGCCCGCGCGGGGCAACGGCGCTCCGGCATGAACAGGCCGGCATGGCCTGCTGCTTCCAATGAACACGTCAGGACAACAAAGGTTCTCAGCGCACTCAGGAATTTCGGAAAACCGGCCCGCCGCCGAACAGGATCAGCCGCTCGCCGCCTTGGCGAAAACGTCGATTTTCTTGGCCAGCGCGATGTCCTTTCCGGTCAGGCCGCCGGCATCGTGGGTCGACAGGACGATGTCTACACGATTGTAGACATTGAACCATTCCGGATGATGATCGGCGGCTTCGGCGGCCAGCGCGACGCGGTTCATGAAGCCCCAGGCGGCGGAAAAGTCCTTGAACCTGATGCTGCGCTCTATGGCGTCGCGGTCGGCCTGAAGCTTCCAGCCGCTGTCCAGCTCGGCCAGCGCGCTCTTCCGCTCGGCTTCGGTCAGTGTCTTCATGGGTTTGCCTCCAGATTGTTCGGCCCGCGGCGCCCGTTATTCGGCCTGCGGCGCTAGGGCGGCGGCCGTGCGCAGCATCGGGTCGCGCGCCACAAGCACTATCGCGAAGCCCAGGATAGACATTGCCTCCCATCCCAGAAAGGCGGAATGGAAGGCGCTGGCCAGCGCCTGGACGCCTCCCGGCCGCAAGCGCACGCGCCATGCCCATGCCGCGAAAGTCGGGAATCATCGCAG
>CAZNNJ010000833.1:0-2638 GCA_964574305.1 uncultured Rhodospirillales bacterium
GAACGCCGGCATCGATGGCGGCGAGCGTCCGGTTCAGCATGTTGGGCGGCAGGTGCGCCGGCTCCAGCGTGTGGAGCAGGGTTCCGCCGACGGTCCGGGCGGCCTTCACCGCCTGGCGGCAGACCTCGCAATAGGCGAGATGGGTCGCGAGCAGCATCGTTTCGGTCGGCGAGGTCGCGCCGGCGGCATAGTCGAGCAGGAATTCTTCCGCCGGGTGGTGCGCCGGCGCGGGCGCCCCCGGATCGGGGAAGCGCGGCATCGTATGGGTCATCGATCGTCCCCCAGATATGTACGCAGGCGCGCAAGCGCCAAACGCAATCTGGACTTAACTGTTCCAAGCGGCAGGCCGACCTCGGCGGCGATGACGCTGTGCGACTTGCCCTCATAGAAGGCGAGCTTCAGCAGCGAGGCCTGCTCCTCAGGCAATGTGGTGATCGCCTCGCCAAGCTTGCGCGCTTCCTGCGCGCTCTCAAGGCGATGGTCGGGCATATGTTCCGGCTCTGGAGCCAATGTGGGATCGTCCACATCGAAATCCAGGTGGCGCTCGCGCCGGAACTTGTCGATCCGCTTGTTGCGGGCGATGGTGAAGATCCAGGTCGCGGCATTGGCCTGCGCCGGGTCATAACGCTCGGCCTTGCGCCAGACCAGCAGCATGACCTCCTGGGTCAACTCGTCGGCGCCGGACGAATCCGATCCGGTGCGCACCAGATACGCCTTTACCCGCGGCGCGAAGTGCGCGAACAGCGCCGCAAAAGCCGAGCGGTCCTGGCGCGCGCCGACAGCGACGATCAGCTCTTCGAAGGAGGGGCTGGGTCGAAAGAGTGGTTCTGGCATTGCTCCGCCATGAAAGGCTATAGTTTCCGTCCGCACAAGATGCGTTGTAGCAACGGACGCGCGCGGAGCGAACAGGCGGCGGTTTTCTGTGGCTTTCGGTCTCATAACCCGCTTTACGTCGTAAATCCGTCGCAAGATCACTCAAATTGTAGGCAATTGTAAGAATCTTGTCTCTATGATTCCAGTACCCGCTCCGAAGGCTTTCACCCTGATCCGCACCCTCCTGCTCGGCCTGCTCGCCGCGATGCCGCTCAGCGCCGCATCCGCCGAGGAACCGGCCGGTGCGCGCACCGAACCCTCGCTCGAAGGCGCCTATAACGACTGGTCGCTCTACGGCCTGCAGGAGAACGGCAACCCGATCTGCTATCTGTCGTCCGGCCTTGAACGGTCGAGCGACACTGTCGCGCGCAGGCGCCCGGCGGTGGTGCTGATCACCAATCGTCCGGGCGAGGGGCGGCGGGGCGTTGTCAGCGTCGATCCCGGTTATATCTATGAGGACGGCAGCGCGGTGCTGATGAGCATCGGCCGGCGGCAGTTCCACCTCTATACCAAGGGTGGCCAGGCCTGGGCGGAGGATGCCGACGACCCGCAGATCACCCAGGCGATCCGCACGGGTTCGACTCTCGTCGTCACCGGCCGTATGAAAGGCGGCCCGGCGACGACCGATACATTCAGCCTGCGCGGCTTCGGCACCGCGCTGGCGGCATTGGACCGCGCCTGCCCGGTCGCCGGCGCGCCGCAGGCGGCCGCCCCGGCCAGGCACAGGACACGAAAGAAAAAGCGATGAGCGCATCGTCACACGCAACGACCTTTGCCCCACCGGTGGGGGCGGACGGCAAGTTGGGCCTGATCGGCCTCGATCGCACCCAGCTCGAATCCGCGCTGGGCGAGCTGGGCCTGCCGGCCTTCCGCGCCCGCCAGGTCTGGCATTGGCTTTATCATCGGGGCGTCACCGATTTCGAGGCGATGACGACCTTGGCCAAGCCGGTACGCCAGCTGCTGGCCGAGCGCTTTTCCATCGCCCGCCCGGCGGTGACGCGCGACCAGGCGTCGGTCGACGGCACGCGCAAATGGCTGATCAAGATGAATGACGGGCAGGAGGTCGAGACCGTCCATATCCCGGAAAGCGACCGCGGCGCGCTCTGCGTATCCAGCCAGGTGGGCTGCACGCTGACCTGCCGCTTCTGCCATACCGGCACCCAGCCGCTGGTGCGCAATCTGGGCCCGGACGAAATCCTGACCCAGATCCTGACCGCGCGCGACGCGCTGAACGAATGGCCGGCGCCCGGCACCAACCCCAATAACGAGGTCAGCACGCTGACCAACATCGTCATGATGGGGATGGGGGAGCCGCTCTATAACTACGACAATGTCTCCGCCGCGCTGCGCATCGCCATGGACGGGGAGGGCATCGCCATCTCCAAGCGCCGGATCACGCTGTCGACCTCGGGCGTGGTGCCGATGATGCGGCGCTGCGGGGCTGAGCTCGGCGTCAATCTGGCCGTGTCGCTGCATGCCGTGACCGACGAAATTCGCGACGAGATCATGCCGATCAACAAGGCCTATCCGATCGCCGAGCTGATGGCCGCCTGCCGCGACTATCCCGGCGCGTCCAACGCAAGGCGCATCACCTTCGAATATGTGATGCTGAAGGACGTGAACGACAGCCTGGCCGATGCCAAGGCGCTGGTGAAGCTGCTGAACGGCATCCCCGCCAAGGTCAACTTGATCCCGTTCAACAAATGGCCGGGATCGAGCTTCGAATGCTCGTCGCGCAATCAGATCGAGCGCTTCGCCAAGGTTT
>CAZNNJ010000834.1:0-2634 GCA_964574305.1 uncultured Rhodospirillales bacterium
CGGGTTCTGCAGCGTTATGCGCCCCGAACCGGCGATCGTGCCGCAGGACGAGGTGATGCACACCTGTATCGATCCGGCGGTGGGGCCCGCGACCTGCGGCCAGCGCGAATTCACCTATCGCTACAAGATCCCCGCCGACATGCCGGCCGGGCTCTACTGGTACCATCCGCACATCCATGGCGAGGTCCAGGCGCAGATGCTGATGGGCCTGTCCGGGCCGATCGTGGTCGAAGGGCCGGAGGACGAGATGCGCCGCGCCGCCGGCATCGAGGAGCGCATCTTCATCGTCCGCCAGGGCGCCGACCTGGACGCGAAGATCAAGGCAGCGGCGATGAATGCCCCCCTGCCCTATGGCGACCTGTCCCCGCCGCCCCCGCCTCCGGCTCATGAAAAGGACAAGCATGCCGGCGACGCGGTCGATACCGACAATGAGCTGCCCTGCACCGACAATGCCGGCGTCGACCGGATCTCGCTCAACGGGTCGAAAGTGATCGACGCCCATGTCAGGGATGCCAACCTGGCTCATTTCGAGATCGCCGCCGGCTCGCTCCAGTTCTGGCGCGTGGTCAACGCGGCGACCGATGCCTTCCTCAACCTCGCGGTCGTCGACGAGACGGGCAAGGCGGTGCCGCTCCAGATCGTCGCCCGCGACGGCGCGCCGGTGACCGACGATAAGGGAACGCGGCAGCATCCGGCCCCGGTTACCGACTATCAGCTCGTCCCGCCCTCGGGCCGGCTGGAATTCCTGGTGCCGGCGCCGCCGGCCGGCCACAAGGCCTATTTCGTCTCGCACCGGGTCGATACCGGCTGCTCGGGCGACCAGGTGCCGGAACGCAAGCTGGGCATCGTCACCGCCGGCCCGCCTAGGCCCGGCACCGTCCCGGTCAACATGGCGGCGCTGATGCCGAAGACCGAGGCCGACAGCTTCTCCGGCCTGATGGCGCACAAGACCGAGACGACCCGCACCCTGGCGCTGGCCGAATTCCCCCGCCCAGGCTCGGCCGACCAGACCGATTTCTATATCTTCGAGAAAAAGCCGGGCGCGATCATCCGCCCCTTCACGATGGACGGCGAGCCGACCGTGACCGTTCCCGCCGGCACCACCGAGGAATGGGTGGTCGAGAACTGGACGCGCGAGCTGCACGCCTTCCATATCCACCAGCTCCATTTCCGGGTGCTGGAGATCGACGGCAAGAAGCAGCCCGACCCCGAGCTGCTCGACGTGGTCAACGTCCCCTATGCCACCAACACCGACAAGCCCGGTGCGCCGGTCATCCCCGGCCGCGTCCGCATCAAGCTCTATTTCCCCGAGGCGATGGCGGGCGACATATTGTTCCACTGCCACCTGGTCGACCATGAGGATAACGGCATGATGGGCATGGTCCGGGTATTGCCGAAGAACGCCGGCGGCCCGACGCCGAAGGCCGAGCTGCCTTGGGACGGGAAATCGGTGGCTGCGATGCTGGAGAATCCGCCGATTTGTGGGCCGAAGGGAGGAGCCGATGGCTCTACTGAGGCGGCGCGCTAATCTGCAGACGAGAAGCTGCTGGATATGCCTCCATCCTTGATTCAACGCGATAGTGCGCGGTGTAGGGCGCAGGCACGCCGTCCACTTGCTTCGGTTGGAATTTCCATAGAGGCAGAACCGCCAGGGCAGCGTCGCCGAAGCCAAACCCGGCCGGCACTTCCCGAGTAATCTTCGGATCGCTGACCGAGCCATCGGCCCCCACCGTCAACTCAACATCCACAATGCCATTTACCTGTCTGAGCCGAGCGCAATCCGGGTAGGCAGGCCTCGGCCCATATATCAGCCTGCCCCGGACAACATTAGGGTCTCGGTTGGATACAGGCAGGCGCGGGCCAGAATCGAGCGCGAGGGTCGCCGGATCCGGCGCGGGCGGGCAATTCGCCGGTGGCGTTGGGGCTGGCGCCCAGGCCGGATGGCGAATTGCTGCGCTGATCATGCCGTCCGGAGGCGCAGGCGGCAGGCCAGAACAGCCTGCGCCAACAGCAACCAGCATCAGCAGCAGAAGAGCGCCCAAGCGCATGCCACTCTCCCTAGGTCCAAATCCGAATTTCTTGCCGCTACTTTATAGAATTCGCGATGTTATTCTATGGTTGGTTAGCAGTTCAGTTCGGAATAAACGGTTGTTCGCTGGGACGGCGTCGTAAGCCCCTCGCCCTTCGGGAGAGGGAGGGGCCCAGCCGCAGGCTGGGAGGGTGAGGGGGCGGTGCCGCGGCAGGATTACCCTCACCCTACTGCGGCTAACCTCACTCCGTTCGCTAAGCCTCCGTATCCCTCTCCCGAAGGGCGAGGGAAGACTACAGCGCCGCCGCCGCCGCCATCAGCCATTCGCGTTCGGGCTCGTCCAGCCGGTCGCACAACGTTTCGTACACCCGGTTGTGGTAGAGGTTGATCCAGTCGCGTTCGGGCGGCGTCAGCATGGCGACGTCGATCAGGTTGCGGTCGATGGGGGCGAGGGTCAGGGTTTCGAATTCCAGCATCTTGCGCTCGGCACCGGGCAGCTCGGCCTCCTTCACCAGCACCAGGTTCTCGCTGCGGATCCCGTATTCGCCGGTTCGGTAATAGCCGGGCCCGTTGGAGCCGATCATTGCGGGCGCCCAAGGCGGCGC
>CAZNNJ010000835.1:0-2632 GCA_964574305.1 uncultured Rhodospirillales bacterium
CGAGCGCCGTTCCGGCGGCGCCTAAGGCTGACACGCGTGGATTATTCAAGGTCGCGGCGAATTGTGTGCACTGCACAGTGTGCAAGTGGGCCGCGTCCTGTCTATATTCAGTAGATGGAACTTCACGATGACCGGCCCGCCCTTATCCAGGACGCGGGCGCCGCCCTATCCGTAAATGACGCCGCGTCGTCATCGATCCGGGTCACGACCCTGCCCAACGGCCTGCGTGTCGCCACCGACGTGATGCCGCATGTCGAAAGTGCGACGGTCGGCATCTGGACCAGCTGCGGCGCGCGCAACGAGACCGCTGCCGAGAACGGCGTCGCCCACCTGCTGGAGCATATGCTGTTCAAGGGCACGAAGCGGCGGAACGCCCAGCAGATCGCCGAAGAGATCGAGGCGGTCGGCGGCCAGATGAACGCCTATACCGCGCGTGAGAACACCGCCTATTACGCCCGCGTGCTGAAGGAGGATGTCGGCCTTGCCGTCGATATCGTCGCCGACCTGCTGCAGCATTCGGTCTTCGACGAGGGGGAGCTGGCGCGCGAACGCTCGGTCGTGCTGCAGGAGATCGGGCAGGCCAACGACACGCCCGACGACATCATCTTCGACCATTTCCAGGGCGCCGCCTTTCCGGGCCAGCCGATGGGCCGCCCGGTGCTGGGCACGCCGGACACGGTCTCCGCCATGTCGCGCGCCGCGCTGACCGGCTATCTCGGCGCCCATTACGTGCCGAGCGAGCTGGTGCTGACGGCGGCCGGCGCGGTCGATCACGACCGGCTGGTCGATCAGGCGCTGAAGCAGTTCGACCGCCTGCCTACGCTCGCGCCCCCGGCGCCGCAGCCGATCGACTACCAGGGTGGCGATTTCCGTGAGGAGCAGGATCTGGAGCAGCTCCACTTCCTGCTCGGCTTCCAGGGCGCGGCGATCGGCGACGACGACTATTACGCCCAGTCGGTGCTGTCGACCGTGCTGGGCGGCGGCATGTCTTCCCGCCTGTTCCAGGAGGTGCGGGAGAAGCGGGGCCTCGTCTATTCGATCTATACATTCGCCTCGGCCTATCGTGAGAGCGGCCTGTTCGGCATCTATGCCGGCACCGGCCCGACCGAGATCGCCGAGCTGGTGCCCGTCGTCTGCGACGAGGTGCAAAAGATCATGGACCATATCGGCGATGCCGAGATCGACCGCGCCCGGGCGCAGATCAAGGCCGGCCTGCTGATGTCGATGGAAAGCACCATGTCCCGCGCCGAACAGCTGGGGCAGCACCTGTTGCTGTTCGGCCGCTCGATCCCGACGCAGGAGATCATCCGCAAGATCGACGAGGTCGATGCCGCGGCTCTGAAGGAAGCGGCGGCAAAGCTCTTCGTCTCCCACCCGACGATCGCCGCGATGGGGCCGCTCGCCCATCTCGAGCCTTACGAAACAACAGTGGCGCGCTTTTCCTGAATGATCCGGCTGACGCGATCCGCCTCCAGCTCACATGCCGCCGCCAAGCTTGAAGGCGCCTCGGTGTTCTTGCGGCCGCCGCAGCCGGACGACTGGCCGCGCTGGGCCGAGGTTCGGGCCGAAAGCCGCTATTTCCTGGTCCCGTGGGAACCGACCTGGCCGCCCGATGCGCTGACCGAGGGCGCCTATATGCGCCGCATCCGCCGCCTCGCCACCGAATGGAAGACCGATGAGGGCTACAGCTTCCATGTCTTCCAGCGCGAGCGCGCCAGCCTGGTCGGCGGCATCGGCCTGACCCAGGTCAAGCGCGGCGTCGCCCAGACCGCGACCTTGGGCTATTGGGTCGGCGAACCCTATCAGCGCCGCGGCTATACCACCGATGCGGTGAAGACCATCGTCCGCTTCGGCTTCCAGCAGCTCAAGCTCCACCGCATCGAGGCCGCCTGCCTGCCGGAAAACATTGCCAGCCGCCGGGTGCTGGAAAAGGCCGGCTTCGTCCGTGAAGGCTATGCCCGCCTGTATCTGCGAATCGCCGGCGACTGGCGCGACCACCTGACCTTCGCCCTGCTGCAGGAAGATTTCGAGGCGCAATAAATTCCCTCGCCCGTGAAACGGGAGAGGGCCCGCCGCGTAAGCGGTGGGAGGGTGAGGGTAACCCTCTACCCAGCATCGCTCCCTCACCCTCCCAGCCTGCGGCTGGGCCCCTCCCTCTCCCGTTTTCACGGGCGAGGGGCTTTATGCGCTTCCTGACCAATGGCAAGCTCCCTCACAAATGACAGGGGGGCCGAATGGGGATCACCATATCGCGGCGCGGTGTGCTTGCCGGCGCATCGATGGCTGGCGCATTGACCGCGATACCGGCATTCGCCAAACTGGGACCGGGCGGCTTCTCGCCCGAAGGGCTCAAGGCCGTAACCGCCGCGATGCAGGCCGCCGTCGACCGGGGCGATGCCGCGGGCGTCGTCACCTTGCTCTACCGCCATGGCGAGATCGCCCAGGTCGATGCCGTCGGCTTCCAAGACGAGGCGGCGAAGGTGCCGATGCGGCGGGATACGATCTTCCGCATCGCCTCGATGACCAAGCCGGTCACCGCCGTCGCCACCTTGATGCTGATCGAGGACGGCAAGTTCGCCCTGGCGACTCCCGTCGAGAAGATCCTGCCCGAGCGCGCCGACCGCAAGCTTCT
>CAZNNJ010000836.1:0-1861 GCA_964574305.1 uncultured Rhodospirillales bacterium
CTGGTTCTGGCCCGTGCCGTAAACCAGCTCGGTGCCTTCGCGATTTCGTTCCTGCTTCTGTTGATGGCGCGCTCCGCCACATCCTATCTGGCAACGTTTGCGGCCGGGGGCATGGCGGCGTTCGGCGCCGTTCTTCAAAAGGCCAACTGGCCGTTGCGGCTCGCCATGTGCGCGCTCGCTCTGCTCGCCGGCGCGCTCATGTCTTTCGTCGTGATCATGCCCGATTTCATCTCCGGTGTGATCGGCAGAGACATAAGCCTCACCTGGCGCACCGAAACCGTGGCGAAGGCGGAAGGCGCCACCGCCCTCGACGGTCCCGGCTGAACAGTAAGCGCAGGGCGGATGAAATCCGCCGCCCCGGTCATTACACGGGAAATTCGGCGCTTGTCTTGCGTCCCACCCGTACTAAGTGGGCGGCGCGGCGGCGAGCCCGGACATACAGGATGACACGAGGCAAAAAGTAAGGATACATTCGGGCGTCGAAAACTTATAGACTTGGATTACGCTGACTGGAAACGCAAACGACGTCATTGCGAGGAGCGAAGCGACGAAGCAATCTCGAGATTCGCGGGCAAAACTGGCCCGAGATTGCTTCGCTGCGCTCGCAATGACGATTCCAGTCAGGATAATTCGGCTCTAGCCAAGCGGGAGGAGACATTGCGCCGAGCGATCTATATAGCGACCGCAATACTGGGTTTAGCGCTCACCAGTCCTGGCTTCATACGAGCCGCTCCCGCGCCGGAAGTTCAGCGAGCTTTGGCCCCTACGGGGAAATTGCGGGTTGCGGTCCTGCTCGGTGACGCGACGCAGGCTCTGAAGGACGCCACATCCGGCGAGTTGAAGGGCGTCGGTTTCGATCTCGGAAAGGCGCTGGCCCAGAGCCTGGGGGTGCCGTTCGAGCCCGTGACATACGCGTCGATCGGCGGCCTTCTCGACCGCGGCAAGGCAGGTGATTGGGATGTCGCATTCATCGGCTTTACGCCCGCGCGCGCAAAAGACTGGGATTTCGCGCCGTCACACCTGGAAGTGGAGTTCGGGTATCTCGTCCCTGCTGGATCGCAGATTTCAACGATAGCGGACATAGACAGGCCAACGGTTCGCGTTGCCGTGCAGGAGCGGTCAGGGCCGGATGCGTTCCTCTCGCATGCCTTGAAGAACGCCACCATTGTTCGCGCGCCCGACTACGCCTCGACCGCGGCGATGCAGCAGGCCGGAAAAGGGGGAGTGAACTTCAGTATCAAGCCGATCCTCTATGAGTTGTCGGGCCGAATGCCGGGCGCTCGCGTGCTCGGCGGAACCCCCGGTACGGTTTCGCAGGCGATGGCCATGCCGAAGGGGCGGGATGCCGGAATGGCATTCGCGCGCAACTTCATAGAGGCCGCCAAAACGACGGGCGTGATCGAGGCCGCGGTCGAAAGGGCTGGCCTACGCGGGGTTATCATTCCCGCCAGATAAGCGTCCTCGCGACGATCGGTCGATAGGACAGCCATATGTCGGAAGATTGGGCTCGCCGATAGACGGCGGATTTCGCTTCGCTCCATCCGCCCGACGCGTGCTGATCAGACCGTCTGGAAGAAGATCAGCACCAACCCGACCACCGCCACCGCCCAGGACAGGGTGCGCAGCAGGGGAATGCCGATCACATAGATCACCGCGTAGGCCAGCCGGGCCCAGATGAACAATTGCGCGCCCAAAAGCGTCGTCGCGTTCAGCCGGTTCGCCACCGCGGCCGTCAGCACCAGGGCGGCGAACATCACCAGGCTTTCCAGCATGTTCCGGTACGCCCGCTGCGCCCGGTCCGCCGCGCCGGTCAGCGCCGGCATATCGTCCCGATTGCCCAGCAGCGACGACAGGCCGACCT
>CAZNNJ010000836.1:1871-2628 GCA_964574305.1 uncultured Rhodospirillales bacterium
TCAAAAAAACCTTCCCTATTGTGGTCCACCATTGCCAGAGCTTCTGTGAGGAGCTCCAAGCCTTCCTCTGGCTGTCCGTAGTTCCCATACGCCTCAGCCAGCGTGGCCATAAACCACGGCTGGTACATCTCTGCCCCCATCGCTTGCCATGTTTCCAGGCCCTGGCGTATCTGGGCAATGCCCTCCACGCCATGCCCCTTCGCCCCGATTGCCCAGCCGCGTCGACAGGCCGACCTGCGGAATGGCCAGCAGTCCGGCAACGACGATCTGGATCACGGCCAGCCCGACCGCGCAGCTCAGCAGAACAAGTTCCTGTCTCATGTCCGGTTCCCCTTGTTATCGAACCGGCGCGCCCCCTGGCACGCCTTTCGTGGTCGAGTATTCGAAATGCAACGCCTCGCCCGGATGCACGATCGGGTGCATCGCATGGGCAGCCACGGCGGCCTCGGAAAAGCCTTGCAGGATCAGTTTAAGTTTGCCGGGATAGCTCACCACATCGCCGATGGCGAAAATCCCCGGCGTCGATGTCGCGCAGGTGGCCGGATCGACATTCAGATGATGCTGCGCCATCTCCAACCCCCAGGCTGCGATCGGTCCCAAATCCATCGACAGGCCAAAGAAGGGCAGCAGCACATCCGCCGCCAGCACGCGCGTTTCGCCCTGCAAGGTGACAGCTTCCACTCCTCTTAACTTTCCCTCCGCACACTGCAGACCGTACCACTGATAGCGCAACACCATCTCGATTACCCCCCTCCAC
>CAZNNJ010000837.1:0-2627 GCA_964574305.1 uncultured Rhodospirillales bacterium
GAATCCCGCTCCTGGCGGATCCGCGAGATCGCGTAGTCTTCGCGGGAATGACAATCGAGACGACGGCGTCCCCGGTCAGTCGACCTCGGCCCTGACCGGGAAGCGGTCGAAATAGAATTTGAAGCGCTCGCGGATCGATTCCGGCGTGCGGCCGAAATCGCGGCGCAGGTCGTAGTGGATCTGCCCGTGCTTGCCGCGCGGGTTGTTGCGCACGAAGCTGTCCATCGCCCACCAGGCGGCATCGGTCAGCGGCATCTCGGCCTTCTTGTAGATCTCGCGGATCACCTTCCATGGGTCGGCCATCAGCTCGTGGAAATAGACGTCGACGACGCGGGCATCGTCCAGCTTGCCGCGGTCGCGGACGCAGGCGCCGAGAAGCCGCTCGTAGCGACGGGTCCAGTATTCGGCAACCTGGTCGGGCTGCACCGTCCGGCAGCGGACCCGCGCCGAATAGCACAAGGCCGTGATCGCCGACTGGATCGAGGCGGTGGGATCGCGATGATTGATGACCACGGTGGCATCGGGAAAGACCGTGGTCAGCGGGACCAGCTGCTCCATATGCTGCGGGCATTTGATCAGCCAGCGGTTCGGCCCTTTGAACCAGGTCAGGACCTGCAGCATCTTCTTCAGATAGCGATAGGTCGGCGTCTGGTCGGTCGAGAAATAATAGTCCTGCCACTCCGGCGCCATCACCAGCCATTCCAGGTAGTATGAGCCGAAATCGATCGCCTGCAGCTCGATATCCTCAGAGATATGGTCGGGCGAGAATTCGTGGATCGATTTGATATAGGGCAGCAACGCGTCGTACTGCGCCCATTCCTCGGTCGCCTTGGTGAGGCGCGGGTCGGGCGCGCCGGGGACGGAAATTTCCTCAGGTGCCGGCACCGGGCGCACGGCCTCCCAGAAGGGCAGGGAGCGCAGCCGGTCGTCGGCCGCCAGGAAGCTTTGCAGATAGGTGGTGCCGGACCTTGGCAGGCCGGCGACGGCGATCGGGCGGTCGATCTTGATATTCAGGATTTCCGGGTGGCGCTTGACCAGGTCCTCGACCCTCAGGCGATTGGAGGCATAGCGGACGCAGTCCATGAAGATGCCGGCGCGCCCGGCCGCCGACAGGTTGGCGTCGTCCCGCGTCCCCTTCAGCCAAAGGCCCAGGCGGACGCGAAAATCGTCGTCGCCGAAATCGCCGAGGCCGGTGGCGGCCTGGGCGGCGCCCAGCACCGCCTCCTCGGTCAGCGGCACCGGATTGGCCTCGGCCGCCGCCAGCGCAGCTTGCTGCAGCGGCGTCAGCACCGGGTTCCGCATGTCGGTGATATCGATCTTTTCTGCGCTCACGATGCGGCAAGCCTCCGTTCGGCGTCTTCGATTTCGCCGGTCAGCCAATAGAGGAACCAGCGGTTTTTCGGGGAACTCTCGGCCAGCAGCCTGCGGTGCGCGGCAATGTAGATCGCGAGCGACGGACGATGGCCGGGCTCGGCGGCGAGCGCCACCTCGGCCAGATGGATGGCCTCGAGCGGCTTGCCTTCGGCCAGCAGCACGCCGGCGCGTTCCGCCAGAGGTCCCGGGCCGGCCAGGCGGCCGAGCTCGCTGTAAACCTCCCGGATGGGTTTCGGGTAAAGCTCGGTGGTTGAGTTGAAATAGAACCAGCCGGCATAGCCGTGCCAGATCGCCTGGATCGCCCAGGGCACGGTGCCGTAATCCTCGCCGACCTGGAGCGTGTCGGGCAGGCTGATGTCGCGCATCAGCGTGTAGACATCCTTGCCCGCGTTCATGCCCTTGACCGTCTCGTCATGGACATAGCGGACGGCGTCGCGCAACCGCCCGAGCTCTCCTTTGATAAGGGCCCGCCCGGCCACGGGCTCGAAGTGCCCGGTCACGAGCAGTTCGGGCTCCAGCGCCAGGATGCGCTCGTAGGTCTCGATATAGGGGAACGCCGCGCGCGGCCGGTCGCCGCGGATCGTGTGCAGGTTGGGCATGTGCGGGAACAGCGGCCCCAGCGCATTGCCGGTGAACAGGATGCCCCGGTCGGGCAGGTGGACGATCAGCGAGTCGATCGTCTCACCGCCCGGCATCGCGATGATCGAGAAGCGGGTGCCGCCCAGGGTGAAATCCAGCCGGTCCTCGACCAGGATGGTCGGCTCGGCCTTGCGGTGGGCCTCGGCCATGCCCTTGGCCATCGCTTCCTTGTCGGCAGCCGACAGTTCGCTCATCTGCTGCGGGAAGAAGCGCGGGTTGCGGAGTTGGCGGAAGCCCTTGATCCGCTCGTCGTCCTCCTGGCAGGCATGGGTCTTGTGGTGGGCGATCACCTCCGACCCCGGCCCCTTGAACGACGCGAAGCCGCCGACGATGTCGAGGTGGGCCTGGGTCAGCACGATATGGCGGACCGGCGCGGTCGAGACCCGGTCGAACTTGGCGCGGTGGATCGGCCCCTCGATCACCAGCCCGGTGCTGATGACGACGTCGCCGTCCGGGGTGGTGGCCAGATAGGAATTGGTCGTGCCCTTCGACATATAGACGCCATCGGCCATGCGGAACCGCGGCTCGTCCAGGCTGGGCATGGCAAAGTCGGTCAGGCCCGGGGCGGTTTCCTCGAAAGGTGGGTACGCCATGGATCCAGGGGCCCCGTCTGG
>CAZNNJ010000838.1:0-2626 GCA_964574305.1 uncultured Rhodospirillales bacterium
AAGAAGCCATACCGCAAGCTGGCCAAGCAGCATCATCCCGACCTCAATCCGGGCAGCGCCGAGGCGGCGTCCAAGTTCAAGGACGTATCCTCCGCCTACGACATGCTGTCGGATGCCGACAAGCGCGCCCGCTTCGATCGCGGCGAAATCGATGCGTCGGGGCAGGAGCGGCCCGACAGCTCATTCTACCGGTCCTATGCGGGCGGCCCGCAGGGCGCTAGATATCGTTCCAATGCCGGCTTCGACCCCTCGGACATTTTCTCCGACATGTTCGCCCGCGCCGGCCCAGGGGGTGGTGGTGGCGGTTTCGGCTTCGGTCGGGGCGGCGGCGATTTCCATGAGTTCAGGATGCGCGGCAGCGACCAGTCCTACACGCTGACGGTCGATTTCATCGAGGCGGCGAAGGGCGCGCAGAAGCGGCTGACCTTCCCGGACGGACGCACGCTCGACGTCAACGTGCCGGCGGGCGCCGAGACCGGAACGGTGCTGCGCCTGCGCAGCCAGGGCCAGCCCGGGACGGGCGGCGGCCCGGCCGGTGACGCGCTGATCGAGATCACGGTCGAGCCGCACCCGCTGTTCAGGCGCGAGGGCAACAATGTCCTGGTCGACCTGCCGGTGACACTGACCGAGGCGGTGCTGGGCGGCAAGATCAACGTGCCGACGATCGACGGGCCGGTCAGCATGACCGTTCCCGCCGGCTCCAATACCGGGGCCAAGCTCAGGCTGCGCGGCCGGGGCATCGCGCCCAAGGGCGCGGCGGCGGGCGATCAGTACATCACGCTGAAAGTGATGCTGCCGAAGGAACCGGACGCGGCTCTGAGCGATTTCATCAAAACTTGGCCCGGACGGGAGTACGACGTCCGCAGCGCCTGAGCTATGTGCGAGGCGGGATGAACCGATCTCTTCACTATGTGGCGGCCGAAGTCGGCGTTACCGCCGAAGATATAAACGGCTGGGTCGAGCGGCGCTGGGTGCTGCCCGTCCGCTCAGGCAAGAACCCGGCCTTCGACGATGCCGACCGCGCCCGCATCCGCATGATTCTCGATTTTCACCGCGATCTGGCGATCGATGACGAGGCGATGCCCGTTGTGCTCGACCTGGTCGACCGGCTTCACGCGGCGCGGGCTCAGCTCCGTTCCGTTCTGGAGGCTGTTGCCGCGCTCCCAGAGCCGGCGCAGACTGTGATTTTACGCAAAATGCGGGGAGAAACAGAACAATGAAAGCAATGTCCGGGCTGGTCTTGGCCGCGTCGCTCTCGGCGACGGGGGCGGTGTGGGCGGATGAGCCATCCGCTGCGGTCGGCTATTGGGTGACGCCCGAGGGCGGCTCCGTGGTGCAGATCGAGCCTTGCGGTGCCAATCTCTGCGGCCAGATCGTTGGGCTGCGCACGACCCGCAAGCCGGGCGACTCGCCGTTGGACGCGAAAAATCCGGACAAGACCAAGCGCGACCAGCCGATCTGCGGCCTGATGATGATGGGCAGCCTGGCGCCGGCCAAGGGCAGCACCACCGAATGGGGAGGCGGCTGGGTCTATGACCCGGATAGCGGCGATACCTATAAGGCGCAGATGAAGCTCGACGGGCCGGACAAGCTCGATCTCAGGGGCTATGTCGGCATCTCGCTGTTTGGCCGGACCATGAGCTGGACTCGCGAGACCGGGGAAAACAAGAACCGCTGCACCCCGCCCAAAGCGGACTGAGGGCCGACGGCGGGCCGGCCGCCCTGTCCGTAGTCCGCCTTATTTGTGATTCTGGGCGACCTGCGGGCCGTCGGCCAGCGCGGCGAATCGTGTGTCGCGCTCACCCACGGTTTTCTGGAACGCCACCAGCGCGCTGCCCTCCAGCCCGGTCGAGACCGGCATCGAGGTGACGCTGATCGGGTTCACCTGGGATCCGTTCCGCAGCACCTCGTAATGGAGGTGCGGCCCGGTGGCGTCCCCGGTCATGCCGACATAGCCGATGACCTGGCCCTGCGAAACATGATGGCCGATCGTCGACGTGGCGGCGATCCGGCTCATATGGCCGTAGGCGGTCTCCATGCTGGGGCCGTGCTTGATCTTGACGAACCGGCCATAGCCGCCGGCCCACCCCGAATACTCGATCACCCCGTCGCCGGCGGCATAGATCGGCGTCCCGGTCGGCACGCCGAAATCGACGCCCTTGTGCATCCGTGTGTAGCCCAGGATTGGATGCAGCCGCATGCCGAAGCCCGAGGTGAGGCGCGCGCCGTCGACCGGAGTCCGCAGAAGCGCCTTTTTGATGCTCTTGCCGTCGCGCGTATAGAATTCGACCGTCCCGTCGTCGCGGCGGACGCCATAGATCGCGTGCGACTTGCCCGACAGGACCAGCTCGGCGAACTGGACATCGCCGGGGCGGCTGCCGCTGTCATTGATCAGCGTGTTGAACATCACCTTGAACCGGTCGCCCGGCTGGATGTCGCGCTGGAAGTCCACGTCATAGGAAAAGGCGCGGATCATCGCCGCGGTGACGTTATAGGGCACGCCGGCGGCGGCCGCGGATTCGACCAGGCTGTTATGGATGGTACCGCGTTCCGCCCTGACCTCGGTGCGCGTCGGCCGTTTGGTCTGCTCGGCGGCGAATTCGTCGCCCTTGCGCGAAACCGTCCC
>CAZNNJ010000839.1:0-2626 GCA_964574305.1 uncultured Rhodospirillales bacterium
TGGTGCTGGGGCTCTATCTTTTCGGGGCGAGCCGGGGGGGAGGGCACGACATCGTCGACCGCCGGCTGGGCGATCTCTCGAAGGTGGCCCGGGATCAGCCGAGGCAACTGCTTCGACGCAAATCCTTGGGCGCCGGAAAGTCGCCTTGGCTGGCCGAGATCCTCGAAACCGCATCGCTGCGCTCACTGGACAGGCTGGTCGCGACCTCCGGCATCAGGATGTCGACGGAGCGGATCCTCATTTTTGCGGCAATCGGAACAGCGGTGATCTTCGAGCTGCTGGAAGTCGTCGGCGGTTACAGCCCGATTGTCTGCGCCCCGGTCGCCCTTGTGCTCGGCATATTGGGGCCGCTGGGATGGATCGTCCGCGCCCGGCGGCGGCGCCTCGCCCTCATCACCATGCAGCTGCCGGCCGCGCTCGACATGCTTGTCCGCTCGATGCGCGCTGGGCATCCGGTCGCGACCGGTGTCGGGCTCGTCGGCCGGGAGATGCATCCGCCGATCGGGACCGAGTTCGCTCTTGTCTTTGACGAGATGTCCTATGGCATGGACCTTCGCCAGGCCTTCGAGAAGATGAGCCAGCGGCTTGGGCTGATCGAAATCAACTACATGATCGCCGCCATGCGCATTCAAAGCTCCACCGGCGGAAACCTCGCCGAAGTGCTCGCCGCGCTGAGCAATGTCATGCGCGAGAAAGTGAAAATGAAAGCAAAGGTCAAGGCCTTGTCCGCTGAAGCAAGGTTCTCAGGCGTCATACTTGCCGCCCTTCCAGTCCTGGTTGTACTCGGACTGGTACTGATGAATCCACATTACTATGATCTTGCCAAGACAAGTGACCTTCTGAGGGCCATCCTGGCGGGGTCTGCGGTACTTATGCTTCTCGGAATCTTTCTCGTTCGTAAATTTGTCAACATTCGGATTTGAGGGAAGCCGTCATGCTTCAGCAGATTGTCATACCTGGCGTGCTGTTTCCCAGCATCGCGATCTTTGTCTCGGTCGTCTGCGCGATCTACGGCATCGCCGGATTGGTCTCGCCGAACGATCGGTTGCGGCGGCTGAGGCCCGCGGCGGCGGCGACAACGGTGTCGATCCGCAAAGGCGGGTCGCGCATCGAACGGTTGGCATCGCGGTCGCTCGGCAGCCGCCTGGCGCCGACCGACGAGCGCGAGCGGGCCAGCCTCAAGCTCTGGCTGACCCATGCCGGCTACGACTCGCCGGCGGCCGTGCCGGCCTATTACGGAATCCGCCTTTTCCTGGCGGTCGGCCTGACCTTGGCCGCGACGGCGACCCTGCCCGCCATACTGCCGCGCGAGCACGCGGCGTCGACATTGTTTACGGGCGCGCTGGTCGCCGGACTGATCGGCTTCATGGCGCCGGTCGCCTGGATGAGCCGGCAAAGGAAACTTCGCCAGCGCGCGATCCGTGAGGGTCTGCCGCACATCATCGATCTGCTGCTGATCTGCACCGAAGCAGGCCTTGGCCTCGACATGGCAATCGCGAAGGTCGCCGAGGAGTTCTCCGGCACGCAGCCGATCCTGGCCCAGCAGCTGGAAATGATCAGCGTGGAACTGCGCGCCGGCCGCCCCAGGATAACCGCGTTCCGCGGCTTTGCCGAACGGACCGGGGTCCAGGAAGTCCAATCGCTGGTCAATCTGCTGGTTCAATCCGATACGCTGGGCACGAGCATGGCGGCAACCCTTCGCGTCGTATCCGCCGACATCCGCGATCACCAGATGCTCAGGGCGGAGGAGATGGCCCAGAAGGTCAGTTCCAAGCTGTCGATCGTCCTGGTCGGCTGCTTCATGCCGGCTTTGATCATCGCCGTCATCGCCCCGATCATCCTCCACATCGTGGCGACCTGGCAGGAAATCAAAATATGATCAGCAGCGATGTCCGCCGCAGGCCGGCGCCGGTGGATTTGCCAGCGCCGAAAGCCGAATGGCCGATACGGATCGGGGTCGCCGTCTGGTTCTTCATCCTGGCCAGCTTCTCGGTCAATCAGATCATGGCGGCCCGGACGGCGCCGCTCGACCTCCTCGGATGGGCGCGGCTGATCTCCTCCATCAGCCTGGTCAGCTTTTTCCTGATGATCGCCTGGCTGACCCTCGTCCGGCCCCGGCCGGTGGCGCAGGCGCCCGGCCTGCTGGCCCGGATCGCGGCGGTGCTCGGCACCTGGCTTTTCATGCTCGCCACCCCGTTCCTGACGCGCCGCACCGACCTCGGTCCCGGGATGCTGCTGCTGTCCGCCTCGCTGATCCTGGTGGGCGACATCCTCGCCGTCGTAATACTCCGCAAGCTCGGGCGATCGTTCAGCATCATGGCGGAGGCCAGGAAGCTGGTCACCCACGGCCCGTACTCGGTCGTTCGCCACCCGCTCTATGCGGCGGAGCAGCTGGCAATACTGGGAGCCGTGATTCAGTTCGCCTCGGTGCAGGCCGTGACCCTCGTCGCCGTGCAGTTCGCCTTTCAGCTGATCCGCATGCGCAATGAAGAAGCCGTGCTGATGCGCAGCTTCCCGGAATATGCCGACTATATGCTGCGCACGCCCCGGCTCATTCCCGGAATCTGGTAAAGCCCGTGTCGCGGCACCTCGTCGATGCGCTCGCGATCTGCATTCCCGCGGCATT
>CAZNNJ010000840.1:0-2623 GCA_964574305.1 uncultured Rhodospirillales bacterium
TGATGGCGTTGCTCTTTTCGGCACTCGTGGTCGGGGCGTTCTTGCTCGGCCGCGGCTCGCACGTCGCCGCGGCCGGCCTTGCACATCAGGCGGAACTGGGGCTGGAGCGCGTGCCGCTTCAGCGACATCAGCAGCGCCTCGGCCTCGTCGTCGGGCATGCCGACGATCCCGTTCGCCGTTCCCGACACCGCATAGAGCGCCTTGCGGCCGGTCACCGGGTGCGCCAGGACCAGGGGATGGACCGGCTTCTCGGTCTCCTGCTTGTGACGCACATCCGCCTCGAAGGGGCGCAGCGGGGTTTCGCCCTCGATCCGCTTGCCGCCGACGATCATGTGCCGGACCTTCAGCCCGTCGATCCTGGCCTTGGTTTCGGGCGGAAGGGCGTCATAGGCGGCGGCCATGTCGATGAACATGGTCTCGCCGCCGACCTCGGGTGCCTCCAGGGCATAGAGCATGGTGACGCTCGCCGGCACATATTCGTAGGAGCCGTCAGTATGCCAGAACGCCGCCCCGTTATGCTGCCGCTCCGGCACTTGGGGCGAGTTCGAGATCCGGATCAGGTCCGGGAACTCGGGATCGAGATGGCTTTCCTTGAAGAACTTGATCGGCTCGCCCCACTGATGGCCGAACCGCGAATATTGCGGCTTGGTCAGCTCCTGGCGCCGGATCACCAGGACGTGATGTTCGTAGAGCAGATCGAGCAGCTGCCGGAGCGACGTCCGGTCGATGTCCCCCGCGATGTCGGTATCGACGACTTCCATCCCGAACGGGCCGTCCAGGGTCTTCGTCATCCACATGTCTTCCTCCTGTTTCATGTCCGCGGTCAGGCGGAAAGGGCGCCGCGGATATAGCCGTCGATCGTGCCGGCGCAGCCGATATGGTCGTCCTCGCCGGGCTGCGCGAAACGCGTGATCGTATCCAGGATCGTCGGGCCGGACCGGCCGCACGGGCAGCGGTCACCCAGGTCGGCGGTAACCTTGTCGCCGGTGATCAGCCCGCCCCAGCGGCCGTCGAGCATCAGGTCGAGAAAGGCGAAGCGGCCCTCGACGATGCCGTCCACCCCGTCGGCCGCGGTCAGCAGCCGCTCGCCCGGCTGGTCCAGGATCAGCGTGATCAGCCCCGGCGCGCGGTGATAGCGGTCGTGCTCGCAGCGTGGCAGCAGCTGCGCCAGCTCGGTCATGCCGTAGGCGCCGCCGCGGATGACGTTGCCGTAGAAGCGCGCGACCTGCTCCTTATAATCGTCCGGCAACGCCACATTCTTCACCCCGCCACCGGCGGAAATCACGCTCTTGGGATGAAAGTCGCCGTCCGGCACGCCGAGCTCGCGGGCGCGTTTGATGATGATCAGATGCTGCGCCCAAAGGCCGGACAGCACGATCGGCTCATGCCGGTGCGCCAGGATATTGTCGGCGATGGCATGGACCGCCGCGCTCATGCGCTGGCCCTTGGCCGACGCCTCGGCCTCGAACCGGGCGATCTCGCCGGGGGTCGCCGATCCATCCCCCATTTTCCGCCGCATCGCCGCCATCGCGCTCACATCCGAGATGCGCAGCGGCTCGTCGGTCAGGAAATGGCGCTGGCCCGGGCGCCCCCACAGCTGGGCATTGATCAGGCCGGCCTCGATCGCGCTGTTGGGCCCGGAGCTGGGGCCCAGCGAGAAGAACGGCCGGTCGCCGTTCGGCCGGACCCTGGGCCAGCCCAGCGTGTTGCGCCAGTGCCGGATCTTGCGCGGCAGGTCGTCCTTCGCGTGCGTCAGGAACGAGCATTTGCCCGACGTGCCGCTGGTCGCGAGAATATGGTGCCCGGCCATCTCCAGCCGGTCGATCCAGGCGTCGACATTGTCCACGCCTTCGACATCGACCTTGGTGACATCCTCGACCGAGAGCGTGTTCAGCCATTGCAGCATCCGCGGCCATTGCCCCTTCTCGACAAAGGACGGCGGGTAGGACTTGTAGACAGTGTGCGCGAACAGCAGCGGGACGATGTCGTCGAACGACCGGATTTCGCTGACGCCGGCCTCCTCGGCCCGCCGTTTCAGAACGGGAATCTGCTGCAGCCGTTCGGCGAACAGCGCGCGGGCCGCCTCAAGCTGAAGCGGCTCGATCTCGGCCCTGGGCCGATCGTAGGCGTCGGGCGCCTCGATCAGGTCGAGCAGATATTGACGGACGGACTCCACTTCTGATCCTCCCCTGCGGCTCTGCGAATTATGCCCAAAAGCAGTGAGCGCGAAGGCCCCGGCCGGCCATTAGCGCATCCGCGATGGTTGCGGAGCGCGCAAAAAAAAGCCGCCCCGGCGGACGCCGGGACGGCAGGTTGGGAAGATCGAATTCTACCAGCGATAGGTCAGGGTCGCGCCGATGGTCCGCGGTTTGAGTAGACACTAGGCCCGTGCCCGCTCGCCGCGCCGTGCGCCAATCTCGACCGGGCGGTCCGGGAGGATGATGCGGAAGGTCGCCCCGATGGTGCCGTCGACGAGGCGGATCTCGCCGCCATGCGCGCGCACGAGCTCGGCCGCGATCGCCAGCCCGAGCCCGGAGCCGCCGGGCCGCGTCGAGCCCTGGAACGCCTCGAACAGGTGCTTGCGCGCCTTGTCGGAAACGCCGGGCCCGGTGTCGGACACCTC
>CAZNNJ010000841.1:0-2619 GCA_964574305.1 uncultured Rhodospirillales bacterium
AGCAGAAGGCTCTGCAGAAGCAGCTGTCGGAACTGCGGCGCGGCGACAATGTGATCACCTCGGGCGGAATCATCGGCACGGTATCGCGTGTGGTGAATGACGACGAGGTCCTGGTTGAGATCGCCGAGGGCGTGCGGGCGCGTGTGGTGCGCTCGACGATCACCGGCATTACCGGCAAGGGCGAGCCCAGGACCGATGTCAAGGCGGCCGACGATCCGGATGGCAAGACGCCGCCGGCAATCCGGAATGCCCGCCGCGGGAAGACGGCGCCGGCCAACGAGAGCAAGCCGCAGGCCTGACCGCGAAAACGGGCGGTCGATAAGGCAGGGTAGGAAGAATGTATTTCAGTCGCTGGAAGATCATCACGGTTATCGCGGCCATCGTGCTGGGCATGCTGATCGCGCTGCCCAATGCCGTGAGCCCCGACACCCTGGCCAAGCTGCCCGGCTGGGTGCCGACCCGGCAGGTCAATCTCGGCCTCGACTTGCGCGGCGGCGGCTATCTGCTGCTGCAGATCGACATGGACACGCTGAACAAGGAGCGCATGGAAACCGCGCTCGATTCGGCGCGCGCCGCGCTCAGAACCGCCAAGATCCCCTTCACCAGCGCCGAGCTTCAGGGCACCACGATCCATATCGTGCTGCGCGATCCGGCCCAGACACCGGACGCCAGGGCTGCGCTGGCCAAGCTCGATACGGCGCAGATGGGCGCGCCCAACATGCTGGACATCTCCACGGAGGGGGCCGGCGCCATCAAGGTCGTGACTACCGACGCGGCGATCCGCGAGCGGATGGCGGACGCGCTGAAGCAGTCGGTTGAGATCGTCCGCCGCCGTGTCGATCCCGACGGCGTCAAGAATCCGCAGATATCGCAGCAGCCGCCGGATCGCATCCTGGTCGAGCTGCCGGGCGAAAAGGACCTGGACAGCGTCAAGAAGCGGCTCAATGTCGTCGCCAAGATGGATTTCCATCTGGTCGACGAGACCGGCCAGGTCGATTCCGCCGGCCATCCGCCACCCGGCGACCTGCTGTTGCATGATGACAGCATGAAGGGCCGGACCGGGCAGAGCGAGCCGATCCTGGTCAAGCGCAAGATCGAGGTGCCGGGCGAGAGCCTGGCCAATGCCAGCGTCGGCCAGGACCAGCAGAACGGCGGTTATGTCGTCCGCTTCAAGTTCGATTCCGCCGGCGCGCGCAAGATGGCGACCCTGACCGAGCAGAATATCGGCCACCGCTTCGCCGTCGTGCTCGACGACAAGGTGATCACCGCGCCGGTCATCCGCGGCGCCATTCCCGACGGCTCGGGCGAGATCAGCGGCAATTTCACCGCCCAGGATGCCAGCGACCTTGCCGTGCTGCTGAATGCCGGCGCGCTGCCGGCGCCGATCAAGATCATCGAAGAACGGTCGGTCGGGCCCGATCTCGGCGCCGACTCGATCAAGGCCGGTTTCTACGCCACCATGTTCGGCCTGGTGCTGGTGCTGGCCTATATGCTTGTCAGCTACGGTCTGTTCGGCCTGTTCGCCGACATCGCCGTGGTGGTGAACCTGGTGCTGACGATCGCGGCGCTGTCGCTGCTCCAAGCGACGCTGACCTTGCCGGGTATCGCCGGCCTGCTGCTGTCGGTCGGCATGTCGGTCGACGCCAACATCCTGATCAACGAACGCATCCGCGAGGAGCTCAAGAACGGCAAGCCGCCGTTCTCGGCAATGGAGGCGGGGTTCAGCAAGGCCTGGTCGACGATCATCGATTCGAACCTGACGACCTTGATCAAGATGGCGATCCTTTACGTGTTCGGCGCCGGCGTCGTGCGCGGTTTCGCGGTCACCATCTTCCTCGGCATCATGATCTCGATGTTCACCGCGACCCTGCTGGTCCGGCTGATGATGACCCTGTGGATGCGCCGCAGCCGGCCCAAGCAGCTCAAGATCTCGCTGGTCCGCTTTGTGCCGGACAAGACGAAGATCCGCTTCATGGGCGGCCGCTTCATCGGCATCGGCCTGTCGATCGTGCTGTCGACCGCCTCGGTGATCCTGTTCTTCGCGCCGGGCCTCAATTACGGCATCGATTTCGCCGGCGGCATCCAGATGGAGCTGAAGACCGACGGGCCGGCCGATTTCGCCAAGCTGCGCTCGGACCTCGACGGTCTGGGCCTCGGCCCCGTCCATCTGCAGCAGTTCGGTGCGCCCGACCAGGTGCTGGTCCGCATGGACCGGCAGCCCGGCGGCGACGAGGCGCAGCAGGCGGCCATCGACAAGGTGAAGGCCGACCTGGGGCAGCATTTCCCGGGCAGCGAAATCCGCTCCACCGCGGCGGTCGGCTCGACCGTGTCGGACGAGCTGTTCGTCGACGGCATGAAGGCACTCGGCTTCGCGCTGGTGGCGATGCTGGCCTATATCTGGTTCCGCTTCGAATGGCAGTTCGGCGTCGGCGCGGTGCTGACCCTCATCCTGGACGTCACCAAGACGATCGGCTTCTTCGTCGTCACCGGCGCGCTGCTGGGCTGGCAGTTCGACCTGGAGTCGATCGCCGCGATCCTGGCGATCATGGGCTATTCGATCAACGACAAGGTCGTGGTCTATGACCGGGTGCGCGAAAACCTGCGCAAATATCGCACCAT
>CAZNNJ010000842.1:0-2616 GCA_964574305.1 uncultured Rhodospirillales bacterium
GTGCGGGTTGTCGGTGTTCCAGTGATCCTCGGCCACCCAGTCGAGCTTGGTGCCGAGGTCTCGTTCGGCGTCGCCCATCAACTCCCGTGTGAAGACTCGAAGGTCGGCCATCTCCGACGCATCCTCGGGCGACACCGTGAACCGGAAGTGATGCCGATCGTCTTCGCACCGCTCGGCGAACGCCTTGGTATCGGCATCGTCCGACCGGACATCGAACATCCGTGCGTCCGCGCCATCGCGGGTGACGCCCTCGCGCTTGAGATAGGCGATGTGCTTTGAGAGCGGCGCCGAGCGGAATGTCTTGCCTTGATGGCGGACGATCCGCGTCATGATCACGACCCGCCGGCCGGACGACCGCGACGACAGAGACAGCGCCGCCTGGCGGCCTCGCCCGAACGTCGATTGGCCTTTGGTCCGGCCGCTGCGTCCGAAGGTCTTGCCGGTGTGGCCCGCCTTCTTCGCGGCACGCATGACCTCGCCGACGAAGGTCTTCGGACGCTTGGCGCCCTGATTGCCGTGGCGGATGCGACCGGGGCGAACAGTGAGGGTATCGTCGCGGGCCGTCATGGCCGAGGCGACTTCCGAAAATGCGGGCGATGGCGCTCCGCGTGTTGAAATTGCTTGGAAATTATAAGGAAGCGCCGGCCCGGCGACGTTGTCGAATGTCGAAAAAGCCCAATCCAACCAACCACATACGCCCGACCCTGGTCGGCGCTTTTATCTTGCTGTCGGTGGATTGGCTGCTCCGATTCCGCTGCCTCCCCGCCTAAATCTGTCCGATTGCACGCCATACCCAGATCAAACCGAAGCGGGGTCACGATCCTGATTCCCGTGCCGACATGGGCACGAACAGGCCGGCGGACCGGGGCGCCAGCCCGGTCAAATCGGCGGCCGACGTTGCCGATCCGCTTTGCACCGGCGGGGTGGCGATCTGCGGCTTGGTTGCAGATTGCGTGCTGTCGGCATGCACGGGAAATAACGGCGCCGCCGTCCAGGGCCGGGCGATGATCGCATCGGTGGCATCGATCGCGGAGCCACCGCCGCGCAGCAGACGGGTGACGGAATCGACATAGGCCTGGGTTTCGGGCGGCAACGGGTCGCCCGTGGCAAGAAGGGCGTCATACCGCCCTGGTCCGGCATTGTACGCGGCGAGGAAGCCGGCCGAACCGTATCGGTCGTGCAGTTCGCGCAAGTACGCCGCACCGACGAGGATGTTGTCATGGGGATCGAAGGGATCGTCGGCGAGGCCCAAGCGCGCCCGCAAATCGGTCCAGGTCGCGGGCATGATCTGCATGAGACCCATCGCGCCTTTCTGCGAAATAGCGCGAACATCGCCTGCGCTCTCCACCTGCATGACCGCAACGATCCACGAGCTCGGAATGCCGAAGCGTAGGGCGGCTTCCGACACAAATTGCGCAAACGGACCGTGCTCGGAACTCAGCATCGGCGGCTCGGAAGGGGCGGGCTGCGCGTTGGCGATGCCGGCAAACGCCATGAACGCAAGCGCGATGATACGATACAGACAGCGGCGGCGCGACAGCCGGCGTCTGCCCAGAGAGCGGCCGGCAGCGATGAATACGGCCGGGAAGGAGAAGGGCAGCCGAAAATCGGATGACTGACGGGTTATGAACTGGTTCCAATTGCATCGCATGATCAGTGCTCCGGCTTGGTCCATAGAGGCTCGGCTCTGGCGACGACGCTCGTGGTGGGCAACGCCCCGAAATACCGGCCATCGAGGGAGTCTGGTCGCGCCCGATTCATCAGGAAGACCTCATCGGGTGCGAGCATCCGGCAGCCCTGCCAATTCGGCAGGGCGCGGCCAGCGCGGTCTCGGTCGAGCGCCACGCCCATTGCCATCCCGTCGACGCTGACGACGCGGCCGATACGGCAGACGCGTGCGCCCTGAAGCGCGACGACGCGCTTCAGCAGTGGCACGCCCTTCGGCAGATAGCGGCGGTCGTCGAGAAACGTCGCGAGCGCCGGAGGTGGCATAACCACGACCAGCTCGGCGACATGAAGCGTGTCAGCCGGATGCGCGGCGTACAGTCCGATCGGCATGCTGGCGCTGACGTTCCAGATCAATCGCGGCATGGGGGGAAACACGGCCGACAGGCCAGCTCCGAGGCACGCGGCACAGCCCAACATGATCCAGGCGAACCGAGTCACGGTCCGATTCCTCTCCGGAGGAGCCGCGCCCGATGCTGCTCGCTTGTGTATGGGCGCGGCTCATCACCGGCGGCGAGACGATTCTGGACGTGCCGCCAGTGATCCGGGGACGCGTCAGCTGGATCGAGGCCGAGACGTTCGACGGCGTCGATCGCCTGCAGCACGCGTTCGACCTTGGGCCAGCCGGACACGCGCAACAGGATTTCGCCGCCGGGAACCACATAGCCGACGGTCGAATAGGCTTCGCCGGGCCCGACGGCGCGGAGGATGTCGATGCGCGAAACGACCGTGCCGTAGTCGTTCGCCGCCCAACGGACATAGGCAAAGATGCTGTCCGGTGCGAAGCTGAGTATGCGGCGCCGGCGATCGAGAATCTGTTCGGCGACATCATGGCCGAAGCGGATCCAGTGCTCGATCAGCTTCTCGTGCCAGATGAGTTCGACATGCGTG
>CAZNNJ010000843.1:0-2592 GCA_964574305.1 uncultured Rhodospirillales bacterium
CCGGAAGAGAGCGGCCGAGGTGTAGGTCAGATCGTTCTGGAAAAATGCAAAGCCCGGAAAGAGCGTGCGGTTGTTTGGAAGAGGCTCGCCGACGGGCTGAGTGGAATCATGTTGCCGCCGCCGCTCTCAGACTCCAAGGTCGTGCTGGAGATGCTGCAGGCCGCGAACATGCCGTTTATCGCCGTCGCGGGCACTCGCGACGGTCTGTCGGTGCGCATCGACAATTTCGAGGCCGCCGCCGCCATGGCTCGTTACCTCCTGTCCTTAGGGCATCGGGATATTGGGTTCATCCGAGGGGCGCCGAATCAGACCGCCAGCGGTGAGCGACTTAATGGCTTTATTGCTGCTTTGCGCGATGCGGGGCTTGAGCCGCGCCCAGAGCGCCTAATAGACGGCGCTTTCACCTACCGCTCGGGATTGATCGCAGCCGACCAGCTTCTCGGCAGTTCAGACCGGCCAAGCGCCATTTTCGCCAGCAACGATGACATGGCCGCAGCCACGATTGCGACCGCCCACCGACTACATCTCGATGTTCCCCGAGACCTCACGGTGGTCGGCTTCGACGACACGCCGATGGCGACGACGATCTGGCCAACACTGACGACGGTCCGTCAGCCGATTGCTGCGATGGCCCGTAAGGCCCTGGCGCTACTGCTTGAGGATATGCGGCTGCGTTCGCTTGGCCAAAAGCCGGCGCCTTCCGAACACTTGCTGCGATCGGTTCTCGTCAAACGGGACTCTTCAGCAATGCTTACCCGCGATAAGCTTCCGGCCTGATGCTTCGTCGGTCGAACCAAAGGCCGCCTAGAAGGTCGCGAATTTCACGCGCAGTAGCACGGGCTTTACGTTGAAATTGAAACCATAAGCTGTCTGGTCGCCGTTCCAACGCCGTTGCATCTGCCACTTACCGTCGACGAACGTCCCTTCTTCCGCATTCATGATCTGCATGTTGGCAGCCGCGTCGGCGGGGGCAAATCGGAACCGGCTAAATTGGCCGGCGACCAGGAACTCGTCCGGGCCGAGTTGAGCGACAACACCGCCCCCAACCGGCTCCTTGGACCATGGGGGCGGTTCCACGCCGGGCCAGTTGGGGACGTCGAAATTGTTCTGCCCATAACTGACTGTAATCTTCCAACGCCCCATCACCGTCGAGTCCGTCCCCGCCTCGATCTTGGCGGTTCCCCAGGTCGGACACCGGCTCGCGAGTGCCGCCCAATCGCTCGCGATCGGGCGGAACAGACGGTAAGGCGCCGCGAACGCCTCGATCGTGGCAGCGTCCATGGTCCGCGCGCCGAGCGGATAGTTGGAGTAGCCGGTCGAATCCATTCCGAAAGGCGCCCAGCCGATCGCGCCGCGGCCAAGCGCCGCCCAGAAGAACCGCGCAGCCCAGATGGCATTACTCGTCTCGGGCACGAAGAGCGCATTGTCGGTGCGCGCATATCGGTCGAGCAGGCCGAGATAGGTCGTTTCCGCCGGCACGTAGAGATCAGGCGCCACGATATCGATCGACGGCGCGGCGGTTTTCCAGATGTCGAGAACATTCCAGTTCGGCCCGCCGCTGGCGATCTTTGCCGCCATCGCCGTGCTGGATGCGTCGAACACCGCCGCATTCACGTACATCGGCACATGTTTCTCCGCCTTTCCGGCAGCGGCGACACTATCGACGAAACGCGCATAGCTCCATGCCGCAAAGGCCTGCTCGGCTTCTGGTCCGAAGGCCTCGCTCCATGTGCCGTTTGGTTTGCCAGCCGCGCGCCGGATTGGTTCTGGAACCGGCTGCGTGAAGTGGCGCTCGGCCATACCGGAATAATCTCGCGCGATGCCATGCGTGCCGATCTCGTTTTCGACCTGCACAAGGATTACCGTGTTCTGCTGATCGGTCTCACGTAGATGACGCATGAGCGAAGTAAAAGCGTTTCGGTCCGCGGCGAGCGTCGCTTCCCCAAACGGGGACAGGGTCAATGTCGGCCGTCCGTCACGCTGCTGCAGGCGGGGAAAACGCTTCGTATCGGCCTTTACCCATTCCGGCGTATAGGTCGACTCGCCATTCTTCCAGCTGCCGAACCAAAGCAGGACGACACGCATGTCATTCTGCCGCGCCTCGCGCAGCAGCGTGTCGACCCAATCATAATCGAAGCGGCCTTCCACAGGCTCGAGCTGCTCCCAGGCGATTGGAGCTTCGACGGTGTTGGCGTTCAGCGCCCGCAGTACCGGCCAGATTTGCGGCAGCACTGACGGGTAGTTACTCGAGTTGTTGATCTGCGCGCCGAGCATGAGAAAAGGTTTGCCGTCGACGAGAAACGCGTGATGGCCGTCCCTGCTCTCGACACGCGGCAGATCTGCCGCCCGCGAAACACCCCCCACCATCAAGGCTGCAGCACAGAGCAACGACGAAAGGAAATTAAACATGGCATTGCGCCTGTGAAGCTGAACGAAGCGAAAGATCCGCGGTTAGGCAACGGTAAGCTTCGTCGATTTGAGGATCGCCGAGCTGGGGCCTGCAGAGATTGTGAACGTCCCCGGTTCCACGAGCCACTGCATGTCGACGTTCCAGAAGGCAAGCGCGTCTGGAGAAAGCTCGAACCGCAAAGT
>CAZNNJ010000844.1:0-2585 GCA_964574305.1 uncultured Rhodospirillales bacterium
ATGAAACGGGCGGCCACATCTTCGGTGAAGGCGAGCTGGGTATTGCCCTCGATGGTGATGTGGTTGTTGTCCCAGACCCAGCACAGATTATCGAGGCCGAGATGGCCGGCCAGCGACGCCGCCTCGGCCGCCACGCCCTCCATCAGGCAGCCGTCGCCGCAGACGGCGTAGATGCTGTAATCGAAAATATCGAAGCCCGGCTTGTTGTAGCGGGCGCCCAGCCATTTGCGCGCCATGGCCATGCCGACGCTGGTGGCGACGCCCTGGCCCAAGGGACCGGTGGTGGTCTCGACGCCGGAGACGAGGTGATATTCCGGATGGCCCGCCGCCTTGCTGCCCAGCTGGCGGAAATTCCTGATGTCCTCCAGCGTCACCGACGGCGTGCCGAGCCGCTCATATTCCTCGTTCACCGACTGGACCTGGCTGAGATAGAGCACCGACCACAGCAGCATCGAGGCGTGGCCGTTGGACAGCACGAAGCGGTCGCGATTCGGCCAGATCGGGTCCTTGGGGTCGAAGTTCATGACCCGGTTCCACAGCGTGTAGGCGAGCGGCGCCAGCGCCATCGGTGTGCCGGGGTGCCCCGATTTGGCCTTCTGGACGGCGTCGATGGACAAAGTCCGGATCGTGTTGATCGCGAGTTGGTCGAGCTGATCGGTGGTCATGTGAGGTCCTTCCCTTGGAGATTATCGGACGGTACGCACCAGGACGGTATCGAGATCAGTTATGGCTGGCTTAAGATCGCTCCCCTGAGCTTGAAAGACGGCGCATCGATCAGCGCCGCCCGCCGGACCCGGCGGAGGCGGAGGCGCCGGGAGAAGGGCTCCGGCAATTTTTCCCGCTATCGGCGGGAAGAGTCGATGAACAAGATTATGTCGTTAAAGGCACTCTTCGCGCGATGACCGTCGGTCAGTTGCCCCGAATTCAAGCGGCTTCGGGGCCGGCTGGCTCGCAGCCGGCCCAGGACGTTCAAGGCGCAAATCTCCATCCTGCTTCCTTTATTTTGGAAAACTCGAGTTTTATATATTAGCTGAGAGTTCGATACAGGATCTGGCATGCAAGGAACCAGCACCGCGCCATGCCGCCCGCGCGGCCGGCCGCAGGCGCGGCCTGACGAGGAAACGCTGCGCGTGATCGTCGACGCCGCGCGCGAGGCGTTTCTCGGCGGCAGCTTCAGCGATGTCAGCATGGCGTCGCTCGCCCAGCGCGCCGGCGTCTCCACCAAGACGATGTACCGGCTGGTACCGACCAAGGCCGACCTTTTCCGCAAGGTCGTGTCGGCCCGGATCGGGCAGTTCATTCTCGAGCTCGATGTCGGCAGTCTCGACGCAATCGAGCCTATCGAGGCGCTGACCCGAATCCTAACGGTTTCCGGCAATCTGACGCTCGGCGCGGATGCGACCGCCTTGTACCGGCTGGCGGTGACGGAAAGCGATCGCTTCCCAGAAATCGCGACGTTCTTCTTCGAAAACGCCGTCGTGCCGGCCAATCGAATCCTGGAAGACTGGCTGCGCAAACAGTGCGCGCTCGGCATCCTTGTACTGGACGACCCTGCCGCCGCATCCGGGATGCTGCGCGGCATGGTCGCGATGGACCCGCAGCGCGCCGCCCTGCTCGGTCAGCGGCCGCTGCCCGGCGCCGCGGAGATTGCCGCCCGCGCCCGCACCTGCGCCGAACTCTTTCTGGACGGCTGCCGCGCGGGCAGCCATCCAGGGGAGCATTCGTTTCGTTAGTGGGCGCCCGCCGCCGAGGCGGCCCCTGCCTTGCGGGCGAAGAGGACGGCGATTGCCGCCAGGGTCAGCATGACGCCGATCGTGGCGAAGGCGTCGCTGAAGCCCATGACCAAGGCCTGCCGCTTCACGATACGGCCGATCGTGACGATCGCCTCATGCTGCGCGGTGGCAACGTCGGACAGGCCGTGCTGGAGGAGATAGCTGGTCAGTCCGCCGATCCGGTCGCGCACTTCCTGGCGGTTGATGTTCACCGCCTGTCCGATGATGTTGGAGTGGTACTGCTCGCGCTTGGTGATGATCGTCGCCAGCGTGGCGGTGCCGACCGCGCCGCCGAGATTGCGCAGCATGTTGGACAGGCCCGAGGCGGCGCCGGCATCCTTCGGCGCGATGCCGCCGGTGGTGATGGCCGAGATCGGCGTGATCACGAAGGCCTGGCCGATGGCGCGGACGATGTTGGGGATCAGGAACTGGTCGCCCGCATCGTCCGCCGACAAGGTCACGTTCATGAATGAGCTGATCGCGAACAGGGCGATGCCGATCGCCGCGACGATGCGCACGTCGAAGCGCTTCATGAAGATCGGGACCAGCGGAATCAGGATCAGCTGCGGCAGGCCGGTCCAGGCCAGCACGTTGCCGATCTGCTCGGCATTGTAGCGCTGCACCTGGCCCAGATATTGCGGCAGGACATAGACCGAGCCGAACAGGGCGAAGCCGACGAAGATCTGGCCGACCACGCCGGCGGTGAAATTGCGCTGGCTGAACAGGCGCAGCTTCATCACCGGATTCTGGACCTTGAGCTCGATGGCGACGAAGGCCGTGAGGAAGACTACGGCGACGATCGTCAGGTCGACG
>CAZNNJ010000845.1:0-2569 GCA_964574305.1 uncultured Rhodospirillales bacterium
TGTCGCCCTCGGCCTCGCCGGTGCCCATCATCGCCTTGCCCATCTCGCTCATCACCGTGCGGATGTCGGCGAAGTCGAGATTGATCAGGCCCGGCATCACCATCAGGTCGGTGACGCCGCGCACGCCGGAATGCAGCACCTCGTCAGCCATCTTGAAGGCGTCGGCGAAGGTCGTCTTCTCGTTGGCGATGCGGAACAGGTTCTGGTTCGGGATGACGATCAGCGTATCGACATATTGCTGAAGCTCCTGGATGCCGGCCTCGGCGGTCTTCATCCGGTGGGCGCCCTCGAACTGGAACGGCTTGGTCACCACGCCGACGGTCAGGATATTATGCTCCCTGGCCGCGCGGGCGATGACCGGGGCGGCGCCGGTGCCGGTGCCGCCGCCCATGCCGGCGGTGATGAACACCATGTTCGAGCCTTCGAGATAGCTGAACAGCTCCTCGAGCGCCTCCTCGGCCGCGGCCCGCCCGACATCGGGACGGGAGCCGGCGCCCAGCCCGCGCGTGATGTTGAGGCCGAGCTGGATGCGGCGGTCGGCGGCAGAGAAGTTCAGCGCCTGCGCGTCGGTGTTGCAGACGAGGAACTCGACCCCTTCCAGGTTGGAGCGGATCATGTTGTTGACGGCGTTGCCGCCGGCGCCGCCGACACCGATGACGGTGATGCGGGGGTGAAGCGGAGTATCGGCTTCGGGCACGCGGATATTGATCATTCGAGAGGGTCTCCTCGTCAGTAATTCTGTTGCGGGGATTGGCCGGCTGGGGCTGCCGGCGGGCGCGTTGGGGTGATGGGTGGATTGGCGTGAAAGATGGGGGTCATAGATTTTCCTTGAGCCAGGTCCCGACCCGGCCGAACAGGCCGGGTGCGGGCTGCGGGGCGGCGGTCAATCCGGAAAGGTCCTCGACCGGATGCTGGGCGAAGGCGAGCAGCCCGATGGCGGTCGCGAAAGCCGGGCCGGCCACGGCCTCGGGCTGGCCCAGCAGGCGCTTCGGCTTGCCGATGCGGACCTGCTTGTCGAGGACCAGCTGCGCCAGCTCGCGCACACCGCCCAGCTGGCTGCCGCCGCCGGTCAGCACGACGCGGCGGCCGGCCACCTGATAGAAGCCGGAAATCTCCAGATGCTGGCGCACCAGCTCGAACGTCTCCTCCAGCCTGGGCTGGATGATGCCGACCAGCAGCGAACGCGGCAGGTGGTTGGCCTGCACCGGTTCGTCATCGCCATATTCGCCGACCTGCGGCACGTCGATCAGCTCGCGGTCGTCCGTCGAGGTGGCGACGCAGCTGCCATAGAGCGTCTTGATCCGCTCGGCGTGGGCGACCGGGGTGGTCAGGCCCCGCGCCAAGTCGCTGGTCACATGGACCCCGCCCACCGGGATGCAGTCGGCATGGACCAGCACCCCGTCCAGGAAGACGCCGATCTCGGTCGTGCCGCCGCCCATGTCGACGACGGGGGCGCCCAGCTCCTTCTCGTCGTCGACCAGCACCGACAGGCCCGAGGCATAGGGCGAGACGCAGCAGCGGTCGACCGCCAGATGGGTGTCGGCGATGCAGCGTGTCAGGTTCTTGATCGCGGCGACATTGGCCGTCACGGCGTGCAGATTGACGCCCAGCGCCTGGCCGAACATGCCGCGCGGGTCCTCGATCCCCTTGTTGCCGTCGATGGCATAGCCGGTCGGGATGGCGTGCAGCAGCTCGGTCTCGCCGATCCGTTCCATGCTGCGCGCATGGGCCAGCGCCCGGCGCAGGTCGAGGTCCCCCACCTGATGGCCGGCGATGGTCACCTCGATGGTGACGCCATGCGACTCGATATGGCCGGCCGACAAATTGACCAGCACCTCCTGAATGGTCTCGCCGCACATCTGCTCGGCGGCATTGACCGCCTGGCCGATGGCGTTGGTGGCGCTCGTCATGTCGACGATCGTGCCGGCCTTCAGCCCCAGCGAATGCTGGTGGCCGACGCCGACGATGCGCAGCTCGTCCCCGTCCTCGACCCGGGCGATGAAGCACACGATCTTGGTCGTGCCGACATCGACGACGGAGACCAGGCTGCCGCGCGGCCGGTGACGGATGCGCCGTGTGCCGTTCATGGCCATGGTGCGGGTCCAGCTGAGTGGGTTATGGGCGAGTAGGGCACGCTCAAATTCCTTGCTGCGTCTTGGTTTTCGCCGGCGGCGCGGGCAGCTCGTGCGCCAGGCGCACGATCATCTTTCCGGCCAGGCGCAGGTCGATCACCGCGACATCCCGTTCCAATATCCGTGACGACGCCTCGGCGTCGGCCAGCTGCTGCAGCGCTTCGGCGATGCCGTCTTCGGGCAGCTTCACTTCGATTCCGTTGTCCAGCTTCAGGTCCCAGCGCCGGCTGCCGATCCAGCTCGACGCCTGGACGCGCTTGGCGAGGTCGGGATGGGTCGCCAGCATCGACAGCAAGGAAGAGGCATGGGGGGGCGCGTCGCCGCCAACCACCAGCGGCAAGGCCGTGGACGAGGCGTCGGCGACCGGACCCAGATTGTCGCCCCTGGCATCGATCAGCGCGAACTTGTCATTGTGCTGCCACAGCGCGATCGGCTTG
>CAZNNJ010000846.1:0-2564 GCA_964574305.1 uncultured Rhodospirillales bacterium
TGCGCCAGCGCCGGCGCGGGATCGAGCCCGCGCCGCGGGACGGCCAGCGCGAAAAGCAGCCCGGGGAAGCTTGCGGCGAGATCGGCGATCCGGGAATGCCGCGCCGCCAGGGCGCGCACCTTCCCCTGGAACCGGGGATGGAATCTCCGGAGCCGGCGTTCGGGCAGAGTCATGCATTCGGCCTCCCTGTGGGTGGCCGGCAAGAAAATCGAAGTCATGGCAAGAATTCCGCGATGCGGAATCGGTGCCCGACGGGCCATTGAAGGTCCGCAGGCAGATTCGATCAAGACGAAGGATTCATGATTTCACCCGGGATCGGGACCCGGGGACTTACGCGTCAAATATCGCGGAGCGAACCCGGGAAGCGCACGAACGTAAACAAGGCCGCCTCCAGTAATAAGGTTATGGTGCGCCCAATAACGCGTCTTCCTCCGCCGCGCAACGCAAAAATATCGGAAACGCGAAATCGCTGCGGAGTGTGACTTTTTGGAAACGCGGTGACTCCCGCCGGCTCAGGCCTTCGCCATATCCAGCGCCGCCAGGTAGGAGAACACCGCCGAAGAGCCGACCGGGTTGCCGCCGCCGGGATAGGCCTCGCCGCTGACCGCCGCCATGGTGTTGCCGGCAGCGTAGAGCCCCGGGATCACAGCGCTGTCGGGCCGCAGCACCCGGGCGCTGGCGTCGGTCTTCAGGCCGCCCTTGGTGCCGAGGTCCGAAACGGCGATCCGGGCGGCGAAGAAGGGCGGCCGGTCGATCGGGGTCAGACCGGGATTCGGTCCCTTTTCGGCTGGCCCTTTCGCCATCTTGCCCTCGTTCGAGACGAGGTTTTCCATATATTCGGCGGCGGCGAAGACGAATTTCTCGAACGGCTCCTCGCCGCGGCGGAAATCCTCGTCGATGCCGGTTTCGGCGAAGCGGTTGAAGCGGGCGACGGTTTCGGTGAGCGCGCCGGCGGGTACGCCCATCGCCTCGGCCAGCCCGTCCAGCGTGTCCGCGGTCTTCCACAGCCCGGCGGCGATATAGTCCTCGGTCGGATGCAGCGCCACCGAGGCATTCATGACCGGCGGTTCGCCGAAGCGCTTGTCCCAGATCATCCAGCAGGGAATGTGCTGCACGCCGGTCTTCTCACCTTTCAGCATCTCGCGGGCGAGACGGTCATAGGCCAGCGATTCATTGGCGAAGCGCTGGCCGGCGCCGTTGACCATGATGCCGCCCAATATGCCGACGGTGAAGGTCGCCGTGCCGTCGGGGTGCATCAGGCCAGGCGACCACCAGGCCTGATCCATCAGGTCGGTCGCGGCGCCGATGGCGATCGCCGCCTCCAGCGCCTGGCCCCGATTGCCCAGCCCGCCGACCGACCATGTATTGGGGCCGGCGATGCCGTATTTGCGGCGCAGCGCGTTGTTCTGCTCGAACCCGCCGGTCGCCAGCAGCACGCCGCGCCGGGCGCGGATGCGCCGCCGCTTGCCGCCGGCCACCACCTCGGCGCCGACCACCACGCCGTCCTCGACGATCAGCCGGTCCAGGGGTGATTCCCGGCGCATCTCGACATTGCCGGTGCCCTGGTTGGCCAGCAGGGCGCGGCCGATCAGGGCCTGGCCGCCCATCAGCATGTCGGCCGGCGTTTGCCCCTCGCGTTCGGTCGAAAGGGTGGGGCGGATATGCTGGCGCAGTTCGCCCAGCTCAGCGGCCGGGATGGTCTGGCTGATGATGTGCCGCCCCTCGGGATGGGCGTTGGCGACGTTGCCGTAATAGTCGGGCCAGGGAAACACTTCGAACTTGAAGTTCGGGTTACGCTCGAGATCCTCAATCATCTTGGGGCCGGTATCGAGATAGGCGTCCTGCAAGGCCTCGGGCGTGCGCGAACCCACAACCGCCTTGTAATAGGCGCGGGCAGCGACCGGATCGTCCGGCGCCCCCGAGCGCTTCAGCACCGGGTTGCCCGGATGCCACATGCCTGAGCCGGAATAGGCGGTGGTACCGCCGAACTTGTCGGTCGCCTCCACGACGATGGTCTTGAGCCCCCGCGAGCCGGCGGTGTAGGCGCCGATCAGCGCGCCGCCGCCAGAGCCGGCGACCAGCACGTCGCAGATATCATCCCAATTACCCTCGGCCATTCCCCTCACCATTCCGAATTATACCCTCTCTTTCCCATTTAACCCGGCGATGAGCAACCTCGCGACATGGGGTAAACGGATCGTGTAGGCTGCCGGCCGCGAAGGGCGGTGAAACGCCTGGCATGAGGGGAGGGATATGGACGCAACATTCGCGGTCGATCTCGCAGTCTATCTGACCGCGATCGCTTTGGGCCTGTTCGCGGTCCTCCGCTGGCGCCGGAGCGGCATGCCCATTCTTGCCGGGCTCGGATTGGCGGCGGACCGCCGGCCTGCCCGCGATATCGGCGCAGGGTCCCTGATCGCCACCGCTTCCATGATCGGCATTCTGGCCGTCGAGCTCGCCCTGGGCGGCATCCAGGCGGGTGGCGGCGCGGTCAAGCCCGCCGTCGTTCTCGGGTTCGGCCTGTTCCTTGTGGTCCCAGGGGTCCACGAAGGTGGGCTTGTGGG
>CAZNNJ010000847.1:0-2557 GCA_964574305.1 uncultured Rhodospirillales bacterium
GGACATGAATCTGAAAGCCCTCCCCCTCGATGGGGGAGGGTTGGGAGAGGGTGAATGCGGAGGCCAACTCGATGCTCTCGACCCCACGCAAACGGTCATCGACCATGAGACGGATGCGCTGGTCGCCGCCGCCGGGTTGCGCTTTATTGCCGATGACCCTGCGGTGTGGACCCCGAAGGGACTGGATGCCTTGGCAGCGCGCGCCGAAGGCTGGATATTCGGTGTGACATGACTCAGGTGCAGCTCATCGCCGTGGCGGCGGACGAGGACGATACGCGGCTCGACCGCTGGTTTCGCCGCCGCTTCCCCAACGTGACCAACGGCCGGCTGCAGAAGCTGTGCCGGACCGGCCAGGTGCGGGTCGACGGCAAGCGCGCCGATACCGCGACCCGCCTTGCCGCGGGCCAGTCGGTGCGCGTGCCGCCGTTGGGCGAGGTCGAGGAGCGGGCGGTCAAGGTTCCGCCCCCGGTCAGTGAGCGCGACGCCGAGGAGTTGCGCCGCCGCGTCCTGTTCAAGGACGATTGGGTGATCGTTCTCGACAAGCCGGCGGGCCTGGCGGTCCAGGGCGGCACCGGCACCACCAGGCATCTCGACGGCATGCTCGACGCCCTTGCCTTCGACGGCGAACGGCCCAAGCTGGTCCACCGGCTGGACCGCGACACGTCGGGCGTACTGATGCTGGCCCGCACCGTCCAGGCGGCGCGCCGGCTGGGTGACGCATTCCGCGGCAAGTCGGCCCGCAAATATTATTGGGGCATCACCGTCGGCGTGCCGGACGAGCAGCGCGGCCGGATCGACGCGGCGCTGGCCAAGCAGGAGGGCGCGCGGGGCGAGCGCATGGAGCGCGACGAGGACGATGGCCGGCCGGCGGTATCGCTATTCTCGGTCGTCGACCATGCCGCCAACAAGGCGGCCTGGGTGGCGCTGTGGCCGCTTACCGGCCGCACCCATCAGCTGCGCGCGCATATGGCGCTGATCGGCAAGCCGATATTGGGTGACGGTAAATATGGCGGCGCCGACGCGCATATCGCCAGCGACGAGATTGGGCAGGGCCTGCATCTCCATGCCCGCCGCCTGATCGTGCCGCACCCGTCGGGCCGGGGCTCGATCGACGTCACCGCGCCGTTGCCGCCGCATATGCGCGAGACCTGGCGCTATTTCGGCTTCGATACCAAGAGCGACGGCGACCCGTTCGCGGAGATCCAGTCGTGAAGCGTTTCTACAAGACAGCCGGCGTGAGCGAGGGGCCGGAGGGGTTCGGCGTCACGCTCGACGGGCGGCCGATCAAGACCCCGGGCCGCGCCACCATTGCCGTACCCCACCGCGCCTTGGCCGAGGCGATCGCCGCGGAATGGCAGGCGCAGGAAAGCGAGATCAAGCCGCATACCATGCCCATGATGCAGCTCGCGGCCACGGTGATCGACCATTTCCCCGCCAACCGCCCGGCGGTGGAAGCGACGATCCTGCGCTTCGCCGAGACCGACACGGTGTGCTACCGCGCCGAGCCGGGCCAGCCGACCGAGCTGATCCGCCTGCAGAAAGCGCTGTGGGACCCGTTGCTGAACTGGCTGGCCGAGTGTTACGCCGCGCGGCTCGACACCGCGGAAGGCATCCTGGCCGTTACCCAGCCGCGCGCGGCGCTCGACAGACTGGCCGGGGTCGTCGCCGCGATGGACGATTGGCGGCTTGGCGCCTTCCAGTCGGCGGCGGCCTCCAGCGGTTCTTTCGTCATCGGCTTGGCACTGGTCGAGGGGCGGATCGACGCCGATGCCGCATTTGCCGCAGCCGAGCTCGATTCCGGTTTCGAGATCGACCGCTGGGGCGAGGATGCCGAGGCCGCCCGCCGCCGCGCCATCGTCGCCGCCGACCTCAAGGCCGCCCGGCGCTTCAATGATCTGGTCGCCGCATGACGATGGAGCGGCCTCGGCCCGTGCCGGATCGCAAGGACGCAGACGTCATTGCGTTCAAGGAGATTCAGGCCAAGGCCCGCCGCGCCGCCCTGCCCAAACCCGACCCCGAAGCAGACCGGCGCCGAAATCGCTCCAACGTCGCCGCCCTTGTCTTCGCCGCCATCCTGATCGTGGTCGGCTGGCTCCTGATCCAGAAGCTGGGCGCCTCCGGCCGGATGGAAGACTGCCTGATGTCGGGCCGGACGAACTGCGCCCCGATCAAGGTCGCGCCGGCGGATAATTAGCGGTCAGAACCCCTCCGGCGGCGAAATGCCCGACAGCCCCAGCTGATGCACCAGCTGGGCCTTCAGCCGCGCAAGCCCCTCCAGGCTTGAAGCCTCGGCACGGGCGACCAGCACTTCCTGGGTGTTGGAGGCGCGGGCCAGCCACCAGCCGTCGGGCGTGTTGACGCGCACGCCGTCGATGTCGTTGACCTTGAGCGACGGGTCGGCGGCGAGCCGTTCCTTGACCTCGCCGATCACCTGGAATTTTCGGGATGCCTCGACGTCGAAGCGCGTTTCGGGGGTGTTGAACACGGTGGGCAGGCGGTCGACGATGGCCGACAGCCTCTCCCCCGCCTTGCTGACCAGCGCGGCGAGGCGGACGGC
>CAZNNJ010000848.1:0-2554 GCA_964574305.1 uncultured Rhodospirillales bacterium
GGGACCAGGGGCGGGGTAGGGTGAGTGCGCGCGGGGATGCCGGGCTGCGGGGGCGGGCACTGTGCCTCAAGGCCGGGGCCGATGTCTCCCGCGGCCGGATCGATCGCGGCATCGCCACCGCCGACGAGGCGATCGCGCTGATCGCGACCCTTGAGCCGGCGCGCGAGCAGGCGCTGGCCGGCGTCGCGTCGGAGGCGTGGCGGACGGCCGGGCGCGGCTATTTCAAGCACGGCAACCTGGCCGAGGCACTGCCCCGGCTGGAGACCGCGGTGACCATCGCAGAGGAAGCGCTGGGTCTGCCGGACGGTGCCGGAGCCGAGGGGGCGGAGCCGGAGGGCGGTGTCCTGCCGATCACCGCCTTCCCGCGCGCGCTGCAAGACCTGGGCGTTGCCTTCACCGCCGTGCATGAGACCGACGAGGCGATCGCCACCTATGCCCGCGCCATCGCCGTGGCTGACGCGTGGCCGGAAGTCTACCGTCTGATTCCCGACGATATTTTGCTGTCGCTGACCGGTTGGGCCGAGGGGCTTCAGCAGCGGCACCTGAACCGGCAGGCCGGCGCGGCACGCAAGGGCGCGGGGCCACCCAATAGAGAGGACTTGGTCGCGGCTCGCGCGATCATTTCGGTCCGGGCGCATACGGTGATCGAGCAAGCCGAACAGGCAGCCGGCGAGGGAGCGACGCCGCTCAGCGGCTATGGCTATCAGAGCTATTACGGCGCGCTGGGGCGGCAATTGCTGCACGAGGGCGATCCGGAGGCCGCCGTGGTCGAGTTCGAGCGTCAGAAGGCGCTGGGGATCGCGGTCGGCAACGCCACCGCCGCCGCCAGCGGCGAGATCGGCATGGCGACCGCTCTGCAAACCCTGGAGAACTATCAGCAGGCGTTGGAGCACGCGCACGCGGCGCTGGCCCGGTTGGGCGAGGACGACGACGCCGCGCTCAGGGCCGAGGCGCTGCTGGTGACCTCGCGCATCTATGGCGCGCTGGGTGACGACGGGCAGGCGCTCGATGCGCTCGAAGCCTACAACGTGGTGCGCGACCTGCTGCAGGCCCGCGACGCCAAGCTTTATGCCAGCTATCTTGCCAGCCGCGTCGGGCTGGAGAAGCTCCGCGCCGAGGCCGACGCACAGCGCCGCATCGCCGCCGACCTCGCGGCGCTCAACGCCCGCCTGGAAGCGCAGGCGGCCGAGCTCAGCGCCCAGTCGAGCGAGCTGATCGCCGCCCGCACCACGGCGGAGGCATCCCATCATGCCAAGTCGCAATTCCTGGCCAATATGAGCCATGAGCTGCGCACGCCGCTCAACGCCATACTGGGTTTCTCCGAGCTGATGATGAATGCCGGCGATTCGCCTCACAGCGGCTATGCCCGCGATATCCATGAGGCCGGGACGCATCTGCTCGGCATCATCGACGACGTGCTCGACCTGTCGCGGATCGAGGCGGACCGGCTGGACCTCGATATCGACACGATCTTCGTCGAGGAGCTGTTCGCCGATATCAACAGGCTGACGGCGGACAAGGCGACGATCGCCGGAGTCAAGCTGGTCTCGTCCATCGCCGACGACGCCCAGACCGTCCAGGGCGACGCGCTGAGGCTGCGCCAGATCCTGCTCAACCTGATGTCGAACGCCGTGAAGTTCACGCCTCGCGGCGGCGTCGTCGCGCTGGCGGCGCTTATTTCGCACCAGGGCGAGTTCCTGTTCACTGTTGCCGATACAGGCTGCGGCATGACCGCCGACGAGATCGAGATCGCGCTCGAGCCCTTCGGCATGGTCGATGCCTCGATGGGGCGACGCCGGCAGGGCACCGGCCTCGGCCTGCCGCTGGCACGGCGGCTGACGATCCTGCATGGCGGCCGGCTGGTGGTCCACAGCGAGCCGGGCCTGGGCACCCAGGTGACGGTCAGCCTGCCGCGCGCCTGACGCCGACAGGCGATAACTCCGCCTTTACGTCCCCTCCCGCATCCTTGCGTCGCTTTGGTGCGGGGAGCGTGGATGCTCGAGATCTTTCACCGGCTGCGGCCGGCGCTTGAAACAGGCGACTGGCTGAACCGCCGACGGATCACGGCCTACAGCGCGATCCTGCTCGCCTTCGAGGTCCTGGCCTTCCTGTTCATCGTCGCCGGCACCCACGGCTGGATCGTTCCGCTGAAGGAGCCGAACACCACGGATTTCGTCAGCTTCTATGCCGGCGGCAACCTGGCCAATCAGGGCAATGCCGCGGCCGCCTACGATCCCGTCCAGCACCTGGCGGCCGAGGTGGCGGCGACCGAGCCCGGCATCAAGCACGTCATCTTCGTCTATCCGCCGGTCTTCACGCTCATCTGCGCGCTGTTCGCGCGTCTGCCCTATCTCTTGGCCTTCATCCTGTTCGAGGTCCTGACCCTGATCCCCTGCCTGTGGGTCGTGCGGCGGATCGCCGGGGCGCGCGACTGGCAGGACTTCATCCCGCTGCTCGCCTTTCCCGCTGTTGCCATCGATATCGGCATCGGCCAGAACGCGCTTCTGACCGCCGCTTTGTTTGGCGGCGCGACCTTGCTGGTGGATCGCCGGCC
>CAZNNJ010000849.1:0-2553 GCA_964574305.1 uncultured Rhodospirillales bacterium
CTCGAGCGCCAGCTCGCATTGCAGCTTCAAAGGCCGCCGCCCGCCGAGGCCTGCCGGGTGCGGACCAAGCCGGCCGATGGGCCGGTGGGCTTGGAGATCACGCAGGTCATCGCCAATCATCGGCTTATGACTCAGCTCATGATCATGGCCCTGGCCTGCAATCAGACCAAGGTCTTCAACATCGTGTTCTCCGATTCCGCAAGTTCGATGACCAAGGCGGGAACCGACAAGACCCACCATACGCTGACCCACGAAGAGGCCGTCGACGCCGCTCAGGGCTGCCAGCCACAGGCAACCTGGTTTGAAATGCAGTCGATCCAGGGCTGGGCCGATTTCGTTACCGCCATGGACAGCGTCAAAGAAGGGACTGGCACGCTCCTCGATAACTGCCTGGTGCTGGCCCACTCAGACACATCTTTCGCGCGTATTCACAGCGTCGTCGATATGCCGATTATGCTGGCCGGTCGCGCCGGTGGACGGATCAAGCCCGGTCTGCATATCGCAGGAACCGGCGATGTCGTCAGTCGGGTTGGCTTGACGCTCCAGCAGGCGATCGGTGTACCGGTCGACCGTTGGGGTGCTGGCAAGATGGAGACGCGCAAGCCGATCGGCGAAATATTGGCGTGAGGTGAGTTTCTGCCTGGCTTCGGGAGTCGCTTGTCTGCCCGATGCCATTTCGTCGACGGCATCGGTACGCGCCCGCACCATCGGGCACATCGAAATTTCGTATCATTATCCATCATAATCGATCACGAAAAATCAATTATCTTTCAGACTGAGCCACGTGACGTCGCTCACGATCTGACCTTCTGCGAGCGAACTTCCTGTTTAAGGCACCGGAATGAGGTACTTCAGGCTCCGAGTTTCGATACTCCCGCACCTCCCTCTTTCCTTTAGTGAGCCGGTGAATTCCTTTGCGGGCCACACACACTCGGGATGCGAGGGGGAAGGCTTGTTCAAGGTTCGACATTTTACTGTTGCCGCGCTGCTTCTTGCGGCCGCGGCAATGCCGTCGCCTAATCGGCTATGGGCTGCGACGGGGTCCGTCGAACGCGTAGGCGCCCTTATCAATGTCTCAAACCTCGACGTTTCTCTCGATTACTTCACCCGGATCGTCGGTCTGAAGGAGGCCGACCGGGTGCCGATCGGCCCGGGCGCGTGGGAGGTATTACTCAGCCCCGGCGGTACTGATGTCGAAGGCCAGATCGCACTCGTCTACAAGCCTGGCGCGATCAAAACGGTAGACCAGGGCAACGGTTTTAACCGCCTGGTTATCTTCACGAAGACCGCCGGGCAGGTCGATGAGATCGCGGGGAAAATCGCCGCGGCGGGCTATGCCACCGTCATTCCTCCTAGCACCGCTGCGATCCCTGGCGGTCGCAAGTACCGATACACCCACATGAAAGGCCCCGACGGATACACGGTCGAACTGACTTGGTTCGATTCGGCGGTCCGCGTTCCGAAGCCGTGACGCTGTTCCGGCTGCCATCACAACCCATAACCATACAATCAAGAGTGCAAGAAATGTCAGCAAACTTCCGTTCTGTTTCCATCAAGCATGCTTGCGTCTACGGCGCGAGCCTTCTCGTTCTCGCGGGGGCCCTACCTGCCTTGGCCCAATCGGCGGCCCAGCCTCAGCAGCCGCCGTCGGCGTCGGGTAAGCCCGAGGGTCTGGAGGAGATCGTCGTCACGGCGACACGGAGGACTCAGCTCCTGAAGAACGTCCCGATGGCGATCGATGCGATCTCGTCCAACGAGCTGCAAAAGAAACAGATTTTCGACATCAAGGACATTTCGCAGCTGGCGCCGGGACTTGAGCTCGACAACAACAGCGGCCGCAACAATACGGCGACCTTGCGCGGCATCGCGTTCGACCCAGACGAAGGCACCCTTCCGACCGTTGACATCTATTTCAACGAAATCCAGGCGGATGCGCAGACGGTGTTCACGTCGATCTACGACCTGGAGCAGATCGAAGTGCTGCGCGGTCCGCAGGGGCTTCTGCGCGGCAGCACGTCTCCCGCGGGCTCGATCACCATCAAGACCAAGACGCCCAGCCTGACCACCTATGAGGGTTACATCCAGGCGACCGGGTCAGATCAGGACGCCTACAACATCCAGGGCGCTCTCAACGTGCCGATAGTTCCCGGCATGCTGGCCGTGCGGGTCGCGGGCCTCGGCGACCAGAACGACATCAACAATGTTCATAACGTTACTGTTGGAGATTCATCGCAGGGTCACACGGCGAGCGGCCGCATATCTGTCAATTTCGCGCCGACCGACACGTTCAGGTCGGAGTTCATGTATCAGTATCTGCGCGCCGACAATGTGCAGTATCAGCAGGTGATCGGCACTGGCGGCCTGTTCCCGGTCGTGGCGGGCTTCCCGGGCACGCCGGTCTTTGCCTCGAACGGGCCTGTAGCCGGCGTATCGGACCGTATCGCTGTGGCCCCCGGAATCACGGAATTCCGCAATCAGACGCATCTCCTGACGCTCAACTCCTTCCTGGACATCGGCGACGATACGCTGGAGTTGAATGCGGGCTACCAGGAT
>CAZNNJ010000850.1:0-2549 GCA_964574305.1 uncultured Rhodospirillales bacterium
AATGATGAAGGCGACCCGCCGGCTTGCCGCCTTCCCCAAGCCCACCATCGCCGGGATCCAGGGCCCCTGCTTCGGCGGCGCCTGCAGCGTGGCGCTGTGGTGCGATTTCCGCTTCGCCGACGACACGGCCAAGTGCGGCATCACCCCGGCGCGGCTGGGCATCGTCTATCCGCTGGAAGACGCCAAGCGGCTGATCGAGGCGGTCGGCGTCGGCCCGGCGCGCGACATGCTGATGACCGGCCGGTTCCTGGGCCCTGAGGAGGCGCTGAAGCTCGGCCTGATCGACAGATGCTGGCCGGTGGACAAGGTCTGGGACGAGGCGCATGCCTATGCGGCGACGCTGTCCGGCCTGTCGCAATTCTCGATCCGCGCCACCAAGGAGATCTTCGGCGAGATATTGGGCGGCGCCACGGAGGAGACCGCGCTGTCCCGCCGGTTGTTCGTCGATGCCTTCTCGGGCGAGGACCTTCCCGAGGGCGCCCGCGCCTTCATCGAGAAGCGCCGGCCGCGATTTACGTTTTCCTAGATTTCTTCCATCAGCCGGGCGGCGGTAGGCCCGAGCGGCAGCTGCATACTCTCGAAGGCCGTGACCGGGCGGATACCCAGGCTGGAGGTCAGGAAAATCTCACCGGCGCGGGCCAGATCGTCGACCGACAGCGAGCATTCGCCAAGCGGCAGATGGCTCATCACCGCAGCCCGCATCACCCCGGGCAGCGCGCCGTCGCGGATCGGCGGCGTCATCAGCACCCCGTCGATCACGGCGAAGATGTTGGCCGCGGTGGCTTCGGCGACCCAACCCTCGCCGTTCAGCAGAATGGCGTCGTCGACGCCGTTCCGCGCCGCCTCCTGGCGGGCCAGGATTGAATCGAGGCAGCTGGTGGTCTTCACCCGCGAGGTCGGCGAGGCGGCGTTGCGGCGGGTCACGGTGGCGACCATCACCCGGGCCGGCGGCGGCGGCGTGTATGGCGCAGCAGAGATCACGACGGTCGGGCGCGCGGTCGGGTCGACGGCCATGCCGCGCGCCGCCACGCCCCGGCTGACCGTGAGCCTGAGGACCGCGTCGTCGGTCAGGCTGTCGGCCTTCAGTACCGACAGCATCGCGCCAGTCAGCGCGTTCTCGTCGACCTTGAGGCGGATATCGAGAAGCCTTAGCCCCTCGCCCAGCCGGGCGAAATGGCGGTCGAGCCTCAAGAGCCGGCCGCCGTGCACCCGGATCGTCTCGTAAAGCCCGTCGCCCAGGGTGAAACCCCGGTCGCGCGGATCGATCCGCGCGCCTTCGGTCGAAAGCAGCTGACCGTTGCACCAGACGGTCATCGCTGGAAGGGCTTCACGCGGATACGGGTCTGGTGATCAGGTGGCCCGCGCACGCCGTCGGGCCGTGCGCCCTGAAAATAGGTCCGCTCCCACCGCGCCTTGTTGGCGGCGCTGCCTTCGACATTCAGATTGTCGATGAAATTGGCGCGGCTGTCGCGCCAGGTGTTGTAGCCGTTATACATGTCGTCGCCGGCATTGCTGATCGACTTGATCTCCGGCTGGATCTCATCGATCACGCCGCGCTGGATCGGGAAGAAGAAGCAGAACGGCTCATCCTTCTCGAAGCGGACGCGCACGCCTGGAGCAGTGAATTTCCAGTTCATGGTGAAGGTGGCGACGGCCCAGTCAGTCTCGACGACACCGGTCAGCGCCTGGATGCCGTGCTTGGGCCGGTTGACCGGCCCGGTGACCCAGAGATTGACCTTGGGATTGGTGCGGAACAGGCCCAGCACGTGAAAGGTCAGCACGCCCTCGCCGAAATGACTCATCACCGGCGGAAAATCGCCGAACGGGGTCAAGGGCGTGATCTTCACGCCGTCGACCGCGTTGCTGCCCGTCCATTCCGCGTCGAAGGCGACGGGCGAGAGAATCTCCCAGCCATGCGCATTGGCGATGGCGAGCGGCAGGCAGCGATAAGCGAACTGGTGGTGTGTCGCATCCATCCAGGCGCGCTGAGGCTCGGCCGGACGAATATTGATCGGGTCGGCGCTGATCTCGTAGCAGGTCAGCTTCATGCGCGGCCCAATTCCCGCGTCGCCACGCCGTTTGGCTTCGCCCATAAACTTACCCAGATAGAAGGAACGCGGCCGGGACGGAATCCGGTTCGGTCCTCCCCTGTGGCGCGGGCAGGTCGTTCCCCGCCGCATCGCCGAGACGCTCGAGGAGCTGAATGGGTCGTGGACTCCGCTCCGCTTCACGGTGAGCTCGGTCGCGATCATCTCGCGGCGGGACGACGAACCGTTCACGGTGTGGCGAGAGGTCGCGCTTCGTTTCCGCTGACGAGCCTCGATCTCAGGCCACTCAGGCCATCGCTCGCAGGGCCGCGGATCGCGCGAGGCCGCGCGCGACCGAGGTAAACTCGTCTCCCGACGACACCCGGTCCGGCCCCACGAGAGCCTCGAAGATCCGTCGGACCGCGGGCACGAAGGAGCTGCCGCCGGTCAGGAAGATGCGATCGATCCGGCACGGCTCGACGCGTGCCGCGGCCAGCAGCCGCCGAACGCAGCCTTCGATGG
>CAZNNJ010000851.1:0-2542 GCA_964574305.1 uncultured Rhodospirillales bacterium
CAGGCGGGCGCAATTCCTGCCGCCCTACGACACTGCGGCCACCATCGCCCGGCTGGAGCAGCTGCTGACCCGGCACGACCCGAAACGGGTGATCTGCCTGGGCGACTCGACGCATGATTCCGGCGCCGCCGAGCGGATGGATGGTGCAAGCGCCGAGCGGATCGCAGCGATGACCGCCGGACGGGACTGGATCTGGATCACCGGCAATCACGATCCCGAGCCGCCGGCCAGCTGGGGCGGGACGGTGCTGCGCGAGGTGGCGATCGGCAATGTCGTGCTGCGCCACCAGGCCGGCTCGCAGGCGCCCGACGACGACAGCTGCGAAATCTCCGGCCATTTCCACCCGACCGCCTCGGTCGAGACCAGGCTGGCGCGGGTTTCGGGACGATGCTTCGCCTTGAACGGCCGGCGGCTCGTGCTGCCGGCCTTCGGCGCCTATACCGGGGGCTTGAACGTGCTGGACCCCGCCATCGCCCGGCTGTTCGATTTCGCCTTCAATGTCGTGATGATGGGGCGGCGGCGGCTGTTCGCCTTCTCCAGCGCGAACCTGCGAGCCTGACGCATCGTGGTCGCCGTCCAGGCCGCCGATCTGAGGGCCGCGCCGCCGGTGGCGGCACCGAACAAGTTCATGATCACCATCATCCTGATGATGTGCACGATCATGCAGGCGCTGGATACGACCATCGTCAATGTCGCGCTGCCCCATATGGAGGGCAGCCTCGGCGCCACCCAGGACCAGATTTCCTGGGTCCTGACATCCTACATCATCGCCGCCGCGATCATGACCCCGGCGACCTCGTGGGTGGCGGGCCGCATCGGCCGCACGCGCCTCCTGGTCCTGTCGCTGATCGGTTTCACGATCGTCTCCCTGTTGTGCGGCGTCGCTGCCCCGACCAGCCAGATGGTGCTGTTCCGTATCCTGCAAGGCGTCTTCGGCGCGGCGATGATGCCGCTGTCTCAGGCCATCCTGCTGGACAGCCACGCCCGCCATGAGGTCGGCCGCGCCATGTCGATCTGGGGTATGGGCGTGATGGTGGCGCCGATCATGGGGCCGACCCTGGGGGGCTATCTGACCGAGGAATTCAGCTGGCGCTGGTGCTTCTACATCAACCTGCCGCTGGGCGTGCTGACCGTGCTGGGGGCGCTGGCCTTCATCCCCGAGTCCGACCCGGTACGGGACCGCAAGTTCGACTGGTTCGGCTTCTCGTTCCTCAGCCTCGCCATCGCCGCGCTGCAGCTGGCGCTCGACCGGGGCGAGCAGCAGGGCTGGTTCAGCTCGGCCGAAATCCAGATCGAGGGCGTGCTGACCGCCTTCGGCCTGTACATGTTCACGGTCCACAGCCTGACGGCGCAGCGGCCGTTCATCGATCTGGCGATGTTCCGCGACCGCAATTTCATCCTCTGCATGCTGCTGGCGACGGGAACCAATGTCGTCTTCAACGGCTCCTTCGTGCTGTCCCCACAGCTGCTGCAGACCGAGCTCAACTATCCCGTCATCACCGCCGGGCTGGTGATGGGCCCGCGCGGGTTCGGCACGATCTTTGCTATGCTGGTGTTCGGCCGCGTGTCGAACCGGGTGGACCAGCGCCTCTTGGTCCTGTTCGGCATGACGGTGGTCGGCGCCACGATGTATGCGATGTCGGGCTGGTCGCTGAATGTCGGGGCGGAGCAGTTCATCTGGATGAGCGTCATCCAGGGCGTCGGCATGGGCTTCGCCTTCGCGCCGATGACGACGCTCGCCTTCTCCACCCTGCCGGCGCACCTGCGGACCGAGGCGTCCGGCTTCTATGCGCTGGTCCGCAATGTCGGCGGTGCGGTCGGCATCTCGATCGTGATCTCGCGCCTGTCGTCCCTGACCCAGACCAACCATGAGCATCTGACCGAATTCATGACCCCCTTCCGCCATCTGATGGGCATGGCCGGCATGTCCCCCAAGGCGTCGATGGAGGTGATGAACGGCACGCTGACGCGGCAGGCGGGCATGGTCGCCTATGTGAACGTGTTCCGGCTGCTGGCACTGCTCAGCGTGGTCTTCGCCCCGCTGCTGCTCTTCATCCGCGCCAACCCGATCGTGAACAACCGGCCCGATCCGGCAGCGGCTGCAGCAGCGCATTAAGCACTTGATTGGCCCTCCACGCGACCTAGATCGCGTAGACCATGCCCGGCCAAGCAGCCCCTTCCCTCGTCTGGTTCCGGCAGGATCTCCGCCTCGCCGATAATCCCGCTCTGATCGCCGCCACCGACCGCGGGGCGCCGATCGTCGCGGCCTATGTGCTGGACGACGACGCGCCGGGGAAATGGAAGATCGGCAGCGCCGCGCGCTGGTGGCTGCATCACAGTCTGGCATCGCTGGCGAAAGACCTGGGACATCTGAATATCCCATTGGTTCTGCGGCACGGGCCGGCGAAGACGGTGATCCCGAAGCTGATCAAGGAAATCGGGGCGGAAGCGGTTTTCTGGAACCGGTGCTACGAACCCTTCCCGGTCGGACGTGAAAAGGAAAACGCGAAAGCGCTGGCCGAAGGGAGCGGCCCGGTACAGG
>CAZNNJ010000852.1:0-2542 GCA_964574305.1 uncultured Rhodospirillales bacterium
TTCATGTCGTCGGCGACATGGTGGCGCTGCTCGATGCGCTGGGCGAAAGCCAAGCCGTCATCGTCGGTCACGACTGGGGATCGCCGATCGCCTGGACGGCGGCGACTTTGCGCCCCGACCGGTTCCGCGCCGTCGCCTCGCTGTCGGTGATGCACAATCCGCGCATGCCGCTGCCGCCGCCCGATTTCGCCAAGGCGAACGGGATGGAGGACTTGTACTGGCTCTATTTCCAGCCGCCTGGCCTTGCTGAATCCGACATGGAGCGCGACACGCATGAGACCTTCCTGCGGCTGATGTACGCCGTCACCGCTGAGGCGGCGCGCAAGGGCGAAAGCTGGAACCTGCGTGTCGACCCCAAGGCCGGGCTGATGGCGGCGCTGAAGCGGCCCGACCACCTGCCCTCCTTCCTCACCGAGGAGGACCTCAACCGCTACGCCGCCACCTATGCGCGCACCGGCTTCACCACCTCGCTCAATTGGTATCGCTGCATGAAGCGCAGCTGGGAACTCTCGGCCGCCTGGGCCGATCTCAAGGTAACGGTCCCGGCCTATTTCATCGGCGGCAAGGACGACCCGACGCTCGGCCAGTTCGCGCGCGGCACGGACATCATGAAAACGGTTGTGCCCGACCTGCGGGGCGCGGTGATGGTCGATGCCGGCCACTGGGTCCAGCAGGAGGACCCCGATGCCGTCTCGAACGGGCTGATCGGGTTCCTGAAGGGGCTTTGAGCACGGACGGCCGTGGGCCTCCGGGGTGTTTTGCTCACGATGGCTGGGTCAAATCCGTCAGCACTGCGCGGAGTTCGGCCACCCGGAACGGCTTGGCGATGATGCCGCCCATCTTCAGGCCGCGCGCCTCGCCAAGCAGCCTGGCGGATTCCGGGATTTTCCCGCCAAAGCCTGTGACGATCAGAACGGTCGCGGTGCAGCCCGCGTTCCCCAGCCATCGCAGAAGCTCGATCCCGTCGACCCGCGGCACCGCCAGGTCCAGGATGATCACGGTTGGCTGGACGATGGGATAGCTTTGCTTGAAATCCTCCGCGGTCGTCGTCGTCGTCACGGCGAAGCCGCAATCCTTGCCGATGCGCCCCAACGCCGCTGCGATCGGCGGTTCATCGTCAATAATCAGCAAACGGTTGGAGCTCACATGCTCTCCCCTATGGATAGGCTCTATGTTTCTTCGCTGACCGAATTCAGATTTTGTGGAATCGCTATTCTATCGTCTGCATTTCCTTTGTGCTTACTTGTATCATCGTAGATCATCGAGAATCTAAAATCCAAGGATTTGAAAAGGACACGAGACAGGATCATACCTGCTTTTGACAACTTAAAACTGTAGGTGCTGGTGGAGCGGGACGGCGTCTTTCGGCGGGGTGCGCGGTAAAGCTGCTCGTCGCCGCGGTTTTCCGCGGATTTTCCACACGCCGCGCCTATTCGGCGTTATATTTCAGCCGCGCTCGGCAATCGGGGCACAAGAGTTGTCACAATCCAAGGTCGATCCATCGGCAGCGCCAGGGCAGGGCGGCGGGCTTTCACCCGCGGCGATGCTCGATGCGCAGAGTGAGATCATCGACGCGATCGCGGCGGGCAGGGAACTGCTCGAGACGCTGCGCAGCATCGCGCTGATCGTCGAGCGGCTGACACCGCCGGCGATCTGCACCATCCACCTTCTCGATCCCGACGGGATCCACGTCCGCCAGGGCGGCGCGCCCAGCCTGCCCGACAGCTACAACGCGGCGATCGACGGCGGCGAGATCGGACCTTGCGCCGGTTCCTGCGGCACCGCCGCCTGGCGACGCGAACGGGTGATCGTCGAGGATATCGCAACCGATCCGCTGTGGGCCGATTGGCGCTACCTGGCCCTGCCGCTGGGCCTCAGGGCCTGCTGGTCGCAGCCGGTGCTGGACGGCGACGGAAAAGTGCTGGGCATGTTCGCGCTCTACTATCCTGAGGTGCGGTCGCCGTGCGCCGCCGATCTCGACCTGGTCGACCGGATGGCACGGCTCGTGCGCGTCGCGCTGGTGCATGACCGCAGGGAGCAAGTGCTGATCGAGACCGAGCAGAAATTGCGCGACTATCTCGCCGTGTCGTCCGACTGGCAGTGGGAGCAGGATGCCGAGCGGCGGCTGACCTTCGCCTCCTCAAACGCCATCGGCATCGATACCGACGCGCTGCTTGGGCAACCGTCCTGGGAGCTGGTGACGAACAGCGTGGCGCCGGAGGAAATCGCGGCATTCGAGGCCGATCTCGACGCCCAGCGGCCGTTCCGCAATCTGAGGCTGCGGCAGCCCGGCGGCGACGGCCAGATCCGTTATCTGAATGTCAACGGGATGCCGATCTACGATGCCCACGGCACTTTCCGCGGCTATCGCGGCACCGCCCAGGACATCTCCAAGCAGGTGGCGGCCGAGGCGGAAAGCCTGCGCTCCCGGCTGGAGGCGGAAAGCGCCAACCGCGCCAAGACGGAATTCCGTGCCCAAATCAACCAAGGACTGCCCACCCCCCTTAACCCAAACCTTGGCCTTTCCGCAAAGCGTGGAGCG
>CAZNNJ010000853.1:0-2530 GCA_964574305.1 uncultured Rhodospirillales bacterium
GAGATGGGCGGTTTCCCGCCGCGCCCGGCCCTGCTGCTGATCGTGAAGGGCCGCAAGAGCGGCAAGCCCCGCGCCTCCGCCTTGCCCTATTTCGATGCCCACGGCAAACGCTTCGTCGTAGGTTCCCGCGGCGGCGGCCCGGTCGACCCGCAATGGGTGACCAACCTGCGCGCCGAGCCGAACGCGACGATCTTCGTCGACCGCAAGGAGAAGAAGGTGAAGGCCCGCATCGCCGCCGGCGCGGAACGTGCAGCGCTGTGGGAGGAACTCGGCAAGATGCTGCCGACCTATGTTCATTACCAGACGCTGACCACGCGCGAGATTCCGCTGGTCATCCTGGAATAGTGGCGGCGCCACGTGCTTCACAAGCTCATCATGAGCCCGGCGGGGTGGGCGTTCGACCGCTTCATGGTGCGGTGGTCCGGCGCCTCACCCTTGAGCGCCGTCTTCGCCTGGCAGGCCGGGATCAAGAATGAGAGCCGGACCCTGGCTCTGGTGACCAAGGGCAGCAAGATCGGCAGGACCCGGACCGTTGCGCTGGCCTGGTTCGAGATCGACGGGCACCTGCTGGTCGTCGGCTCGGCCGGCGGCAGCCCGAGCGACCCGCACTGGGTGCGGAACCTGCGGGCCGATCCCAGCGCCACGATCTATATCGCGCGCAAGCCCCGCCGCGTCACCGCCCGCATCGCCGCCGGCGCCGAGCGGCAGGCGATCTGGGACATATTGTCGATCCAGGTGCCGACCTACGCGAGGTACCAGGCGCAGGTGACGCGCGAGATACCGCTGGTCATCCTGGAGCCGTGATGAGCGAAACCGACGGCTGCAGCACAGGGTAAAACTGCAAGTAATCGTGGCTGCAATTCCGTCCACGAAGTTTACCATCCGGCGCGGTACACTGTTCGCAACCGAGCCTGCCCGATCCAGAGCACGCAATGAGACGTTCGCGTATCGTCATCGCCGCAATCCTGTTGGCCATCATCGGCACGATCGTGCCGATCGCGGGCGTGCTTTACACCTCATGGAGCGTCGCCGTCGGCTCCGAGCAGGACCGCCTTTCCCGGTTCGCGGGCCAGGCGATCACCCGCGCCAGCAAGTCATTCGCGCAAGCCAGCGACGCGCTGCACGCCATGGCCGCCTCGGAGCTCACCCCCTGCTCGCCCGAGCATATCGCCCGGATGCGGCGGCTGACCCTGGATACCCCCTCGGTCGGGGAGATCGGCTATTTCGAGAACCACCTGCTGAAATGCACCTCCTGGGGGGTGACGGAGGAACATGTCGAGCAGCGGCCCGGCGATTATGTGACGGCCGACGGGATCGAGGTGACCGTGCAGGTGCATCCGCTGGTCAGCGAGAGCAATCCCAAGATCGCCCTGCAATACAGGGCCTATAACGTGCTGGTCGATCCGATGCGCCTGATCGATGTGATGGTCGATCCCGGCATCCGGCTGGCGCTTGCGAGCGAGCACGGGGTTGAGATCGCCGCGCTCAACGCGCCCGATGCCAGCCTGGTCAGGTCGCTGATCGCCAAGCCGCACAGCGGCATGGATGCCAGCAACCTGTTCGCGACGGCGCGTGGCGACGGCTGGATCGCCGTGGCCACGGAGCCGCGCGGTGCAATGGCGAAGAATCTGCGGCGCCAGCAGCTGGTGCTGCTGCCGGCCGGCGCCTTCATCGCGGCCTTCATCGTCGGGATCGTCGCCTGGTTTTCCCGCAAGCGGCTGTCGCCGCTGGGCGAGCTGACGCTCGCGGTGCAGAATCGGGAATTTATCGTGCATTACCAGCCGATCGTCGATCTCAGGACCGGCCGCTGCGTCGGCGGCGAGGCGCTGGTCCGCTGGCGGCGGCCCGACGGCACCCTGGTCAGGCCCGATTTTTTCATCCCGCTGGCCGAGGATAGCGGCCTGATCCAGCCGATCACCGACCAGGTGGTGGACGCGGTCGTGCATGACCTCGGCAAACTGCTGCTCACCGACCGGTCGCTGCATGTCTCGATCAACCTGGGCACCGAGGACCTCAAGACCGGCCGCATCCTGCCGGTCCTCCAGAAGGCGCTGGAATATACCGGTATCCTGACCCGGCAGATCTGGCTGGAGATGACGGAGCGCAGCTTTCTGGAGATCGAGGCGGCACGGTCGACGGTCATCGCGGCGCGCGAGCTCGGCTATTCCGTCGCCATCGATGATTTCGGCACCGGCTATTCCAGCCTGCAATATCTCGAGGGGCTGCCGCTCGACGCGCTGAAGATCGACAAATCCTTCATCGAGACGATCGGCCGGAGCACGGCCACCAGCTCGGTCACGCCCCATATCATCGACATGGCCAAGACGCTGAACATGGCGATCGTCGCCGAAGGCGTGGAGACCGAGGAGCAGCGCGACTATCTGAGCGCCCGCGATGTCGATTTCGGCCAGGGCTGGTTCTTTGCCCGGCCCATGCCTCCCGCCGAGTTCATCTCCTATTGCGCGGGCAGCCAGGAAAAGCCGGGAGCCGGGCCACGGCCCCCGCCCCGCACCCTGGAGCCACCGACCGG
>CAZNNJ010000854.1:0-2528 GCA_964574305.1 uncultured Rhodospirillales bacterium
GGAAATGCCGTGCCCGTGGCATTGGCAAGGACAGTGGCATGTAGCGTGGCCGAAAAGCTTATCGAGTGTGATTTCGCGGCGGTCGCGGCGGGCTTGCGCGCTTGACCGATTCGACCCCCTATAACCCGCTTGACCGAGTAAATCTCGGGGCAAGCGTGGCGGAGGCCCTTTTGAAGATGCCTCCGGAACCCCTGGACGGGCTGAGTCCATTCGCGGGAGCGGGAATCTACGCAATCTATTATGTCGGCGGGTTTGGCCCTTATGAGCCGATTGCATCCAGCAATCTCGATAACCGGTTCGCGATGCCGATCTATGTCGGGAAGGCAATTCCCGCTGGCGGCCGGAAAGGCATTAGGACCAAGGCCCAATCGACCCCGCTTTGGTCGCGGATCGACGAACACGCCGGCAGCATTCGAGAGGCCAATAATCTCACGATCGCCGACTTCTTTTGCCGCTACCTCGTGGTTGAAGATATCTGGATACCGTTGGGTGAATCACTGCTGATCGCGAAGTTCTCGCCGATCTGGAACACTCTCGTCGATGGCTTCGGCAATCACGATCCAGGCGCCGGCCGGTACAATGGAAAAATTCCCCGTTGGGACGTCGTTCATCCAGGGCGGCCTTGGGCACCCAAATGTAAACCCAGGGCGGAAAGCGCCGAAGACATCATACGGGAAATAGAGACTTTTCTTCGATCGTCGCCGGATAGTTCGACGCTGCCGCTGCTCCTGAGAGAAGAGCCTGAGCCATTCGAGCCTTAGACGGAATCGATTCTCAAACGCCAGATCCCTAGGGCGTCAGCCCCATGAACCTCATGCCGTTGTCGTACATGATCTTGCCCGTGTCGCAGTCCGCGACCTTGGCGCAGGCCTCGTCCGCGAATTCGCGCGGTTCGGGCACGCCTTCCGAATGGGGATAGTCCGATCCCATCAGGATCCAGTCGCTGCTGCCGGTCTGTTCAATCAGGGCGGCGATATCGTCCTCGGGATAGGCGACCACGCCGATATGGCGCATGAAGATCTTGCTCGGCCGCTCCTTCAGCTGTCCGGCCGGCCAATAGCCCATCTTGGCCATGCCCCGGCACTTGTCCATCTTGACCAGCATATTGGGCACCCACTCGGCGCCGTTCTCCGCCGACAGCAGCCGCACATTGGGGAAGCGCTCGAAGAAGTTCCAGAAGACGAAGCTGGAGAGCGTCTCGATCACCGGCCGCTCGCTATAGCCGTGCATCCAGACGAAGGCGGTCTGCCGTAAGCGCGACTGCTGCACCGGCTCGCCCCAGACCGCCATATGGTCCTTCAGATAGATCGCCTCCGACACGTGGAAGGCGACGCGCATGCCGGCCTCGTTCAGGATCGCCCAGAAACGGTCATGGTCGGGATGGGCCGGCGCCTTGTTGTTGAACGGCCCCATCGGCATCAGCACGATCCTGGCGCCGTTCCTGACCGCCCATTCGGCCTGTTCGCAGGCCTTGTCGATATCGGCCAGGGTCAGGATCGGGGTGGCGTAGATCCGATCCTTGTAGTTGAACGACCACTGGTCGAGCAGCCAGCGGTTATAGGCGTCGAAAACGGTGTAAGCGGCGGCGGCCTCGTCGAGATAGCTGATCGCGCTGACCATGTTGCCGACATAGAGGATGCTGGAGCGCACGCCCCAGCGGTCGAGATATTTCACCCGCTCGGCCGGCTCCATCATCTCGGCGCTGATCGGCACGCGCATGTCGAGCTCCGCCTTGCCGTCCTTCATCGCGCGCAGCCATTCATGCATCTTGCCGGGCGGCGGGATGCGATAGTCCTCGGTCATGTAGTCGGCACTGATCTCGACCTTGCGCGGGCCGACATAGAGGGCGAACTGCCCGTCGGCGCCGGTCTTGTAATGCAGGCCCCAGCGTTCCGCATGCTCCTTCGGCATATAGCGGGAGAACGCGTCCGGCGTCTCATAGAGATGCGTGTCGGCATCGAAGATCGGCCCCTGATAGCGGCGGCCGGCAACAGCGTCGGGTGCGGGCGCGGGATCGCTCATGGCGTGACACTTTCGTTCGGTTTTCTGAACATCGTTCGATTTTTCACTCAACGGTCGGTCTTGTCAACTCGTGGTCCAGCTTCAGCGTCCGGATCGGTTCGGCGCCGTCCCAGCCGATCGAGGCCGCCTTGATCGCCGCGATCTTCGCCTCGATGAACGGGCCGCGCTCGATCAGTTCGAGCATCGTCCCGGGCTGCGCCCCTTCGAGCGGCTGCACATAGGCGAGGTTGATCGGGCCGACCGTCGCGGTCATGACGACATCGCGCGCGATCAGCGGATCGGCCAGCAGGGCGGCCACGCTGTCGACCATGCAGCCGACATGCTGAAGACCGCCACCGACATGCGTAATCCCGCCCGGCAGGTCGCGCAGGAAGACGGTGTTCGCCGTCTTGTCCGGGCTCAAATCCCCGAACAGCTCGATATAGGCCTCACCCGAAAAGGCCCGCGCGACCTTTCCATCCAAACGGGTCAGGGCGCCCCGGTTAACCAAAACCCCCGGGAAAAAA
>CAZNNJ010000855.1:0-2528 GCA_964574305.1 uncultured Rhodospirillales bacterium
CGTGGGAGCTGTGGAACGAACCTGATCTCGCGAACGGTCCGTGCCGGCCCTCAAACGGAGTCAGTCTCACCGCCGCGCAGTACGTGGAGATGTGGAACGTTGCCGCACCAAAGATGCGGGCCGTTGACCCGACGATCATGCTTGTCGGTCCAACGGTGTCGAACCCACCGAATCCCGGCTCGACCAAGAGCAACGACTACATCACAGCATTGATCAGCCGAGGCATGCCCAAGCCAGATGCGATCAGCTTTCACCAGTACGGATACTGGGAAAGTGCTGCGACTGATCGCACGCTGCTCGAAGGCGACGGCTCAAGCGACAACTGCTGCGGCGGGCTCACCGGACTGGTGTGGGGCCTGGACGACATCCGGCGACGCTTCCCCGCGATGCCGGTCTGGGTGCCCCAACCGAGCGAACCTGCGATGCCGTTTGGGGGGTGGACACCGGCCCCGGCGCCCGCCCCGCCGGCGACGGTCCAGTCCGTCTCGGTGACATAGTCGAGCTTGAGCTTGATCCCGGCATCGGCGAGGCCCGACTTGACCCCACCCCAATCGCCGAACAGCGCGTCGGGATACCGGGCGTTGCCGTCCTGCGCAGCAGCGCCGGCGAGCGGGATCAAGGCCAGGCAGACGGCGGCGAGCGTGTGCCGCATCGGTGCTGTCGTTTTCACGATGTCATCCCCTATGAGCCGCGGAAACAACCGCAGCGTCGGGATAATCCGGGTTCGGGGAGCGCTTATCTTGTCCGCTTCCACGAAATTGTCCGTTTTTGCTCAGAATCGCGACGGCGTGATCCAGCGACGGAATTTCCCCTCGGCATCGCCCTGGACAATCGGGAGGCGGACCTCAAATAGAGCCTCGTTACCCCCGAAAAGCAGGAGGCGCAGATGACGAGCGGCCGCAATTTCCACGCAAATCTCGGGGAGCCCAGCCATGCAAGATGACCGGCACCGCCCCCTGAGCGAGGCGATGGCCGTCGTCCGCGCGCCGGAACGGCCCGCGCGGACACAGGCCGAGGATTGCACCATCGTCATCTTCGGCGCCTTCGGCGACCTGACCAAGCGGCTGGTGATGCCGGCGCTCTATAATCTCGCCCGCACCAAGGTCCTGCCTGAAAACCTCGCCATCATCGGCGTCGATGTCGTCGACGGCACCGCTGAAAGCTGGGCCGAGCATCTGCATACGATGCTGTTGAGCTTCGTCGGCAATGCGGGCTCCGAATTCAATATCGACGCGATCGACGAGACATTGTGGCGGCATATGGCCGAACGCATGGCCTATCTGCGGGGCGACATTACCAAGCCCGATGTCTATGCGGCGCTGGGCGATGAACTCGAAAGGTCGGCTGCGAAATTCAGCACCGGCGGCAATGCGATCTTTTATCTCGCAGTCGGCGACCGGTTCTTCGGCGATGTCGTCGACAATCTGGGCGCGGCGGGCCTTGCCGACCAGCAGCCGGACGCGGACGGAACACCCAGGCACTGGCGCCGGGTAGTGATCGAAAAGCCCTTCGGCCACGACCTGCCCTCGGCCGTCGCTCTCAATGCCCGCATCCTGCGCTCGCTCAGCGAGGACCAGATCTTCCGCATCGACCATTTCCTGGGCAAGGAGACGGTCCAGGCGATCATGGCCTTCCGCTTCGCCAACGGGCTGTTCGAGCCGTTGTGGAACCGCGACCGGATCGACCATGTCCAGATCACCGCCGCCGAGACCGTCGGGGTGGAGGAGCGCGGGGCCTTCTATGAGGTGACCGGGGCGCTGCGCGACATGGTGCCGAACCACGTCTTCAGCCTGCTGGCGATGGTGGTGATGGAGCCGCCGGCGACCTTCGACGCGGCGGGCATCCGCAACCGCAAGGCCGAGGTCTTCGCCGCCATGCCGCCGCTTGCGCCCGAAGCCGTCGTGCACGGCCAATACGGCGCCGGCACGGTGGCGGGCAGCCCGGCGCAGGCCTATCGCGACGAGCCCAAGGTCGATCCCCACTCCAACACCGAGACCTATGTCGCGATGCGGGTCGAGATCGACAATTGGCGCTGGGCCGGGGTGCCCTTCTATCTGCGCACCGGCAAGCATATGGCCGGGCGCCTGACCGAGATCGCCATCCGCTTCAAGCCGGCCCCGCTGGCCCCCTTTGCGACGACAGCGGTCGACACGACGCATCCGAACTGGCTGGTCATCCGTATCCAGCCAAAGGAAGGCATCTCATTGCAGTTCGACATCAAGCGGCCCGGGCCGGAGTTCCAGACCTGTACGGTCAGGATGGATTTCGCCTATGCCGATTGGTTCCCGAAGGAGCCCAATATTGGCTACGAGACTTTGATCCACGATGTTATGATCGGCGACGCCACCCTGTTCAACCGGGCCGACATGGTCGAAGCGGCCTGGAAAGTGGTCCAGCCGGTGCTGGACGACTGGGCGGCGAACAAGACCGAGGCGCATCTTTATCCTTCCGGCAGCAACGGACCAACTGCCGCCGACGAACTGCTCGAACCGCGCGATGCCGTGCTCCTCGTGCACCACGTGGTCGCC
>CAZNNJ010000856.1:0-2527 GCA_964574305.1 uncultured Rhodospirillales bacterium
GGGAGACGCCCCGTCTGGGGGTTGAGCCCCCAGTGATGGCGGGGGAGCGACCCTTCGTTCGGAACAAGGCTATGGCACGGGAGGGCGACAGCGATGTCTTTGGCCGCGCGGGCCCCCGCCACTGCCCTGACCGCCTTGGGCGCGCCGAGGCGCTGGGCAATGTCGGCATAGCTGACGGTGGTGCCGGCCGGAATCTCCCGCAACGCCTGCCAGACGCGCTGCTGGAAGGCCGTGCCGCGCACGTCGAGCGGCAGGTCGAACCCGGTCGCGGGATTCTCGACGCTGCCGACCACCTGGGCGACCAGCTTTTCGAACCCGGCATCGCCGCCGACCAGCCCGGCCTTGGGGAAACGGTCCTGCAGGTCGCGCAACAGCATGTTGGGATCGTCGGCGAACTGGATGGCGACGATGCCCTTATCGGTCGCCGCCACCAGGATCGCGCCGAGCGAGGTCTGGCCGATGGCGAAGCGCACCGTCTCCCCCGCCCCGCCGGCTCGGAACCGGGTCGGCGTCATGCCGAGCCGGCCGGGCGCGGTGGCATAGAACCGGCCGTTGGAATTGAAGCCGGCGTCGTAGATCGCCTCGGTCACCGTTTCGCTTTTATACAGTGCGGCGCGGACGCGGCGGGCGCGCTCGGCATCGGCATAGGCTTTGGGCGTGACCCCGGTCGCCGCCTTGAAGACGCGATGGAAATGGAACTGGCTCATGCCCACGGCCTCGGCCAGCGCGGCCAGGCTGGGCGGCGTCTCAGCCTGCTCGATAATGCGGCAGGCCTCGGCCACCGCGGCGACCTGGCGATCGGTCTCGTCCGGCCGGCAGCGCTTGCATGGGCGGAAGCCGGCGCGCTCCGCGGCCTCGGTCGTCTCATGAAAGGCGACATTCTCCCGCCGCGGCTGGCGCGCACCGCAGGACGGGCGGCAATAGACCCCGGTGGTCGCCACCGAGAAATAGAACTTCCCGTCGGCGCGCCGGTCGCGCCCGGTCACCGCCCGCCAGCGGCCGTCATCCGAGGTGAATTCCGGCACTGCTTTGTCCGGCGCCATCGTTGCAGCACTCATCATCCGCTCCTATCGATCCGGCACGCCCACATGCGCGCCATGACCGATATCTGGACCAAGCCAAGCCGGCCGGCACTCCGGCTCTTGCTCTCGAATTCGAATAGATGGGGAAAGCGGCGGCGATGAAAAGCGCTCTTTAGCGCGGCAGGGTAATCCGCGCCGTCGTTCCCCGGCCTTCGACGCTGTCGAGCGTCAGCGTGCCGCCATGCAGCGCGCAGAGCCGGTGTGCGATCGACAGGCCCAGCCCGCTGCCGCCATGCCGGCGGGAGAGGCTGCCGGCGGCCTGGACGAAAGGCTGAAGCACCCGCTCCCGGTCGGGCTCGGAAATGCCGCAGCCGGTGTCCGCCACCTCGATGATCGCCGCGGCCGGGTCGAGCCTGGCCGTCACGCCGACCTTGCCGCCGCGCGGCGTGAACTTGATCGCATTGGACACGACGTTCTGCAGTGCCTGCTTCAGCTTATGATAGTCGCCGGAAAACTCGACGGTCCCGGCCGGCAGATCGACCGACAGCACGATTCCGCCGCCCTGCGCCGCGTCCGACAGCGGGCCGAGCGCGCCGCCGACCAGCTCACGGAGATCGACGGGCGCCGGATGGAGGGTGAGCTGCCCGGCCTCGATCCTGGACAGGTCGAGGATCGCGTTGATGAGCCCGAGCAAATGGTGGCCGCTGTCGCCTATATCGGTCAGATATTCGTCATATTCCGGCACCCAACCAGTCCGCCCCACGCTCTGCTGGATAAGATCGGTGAAGCCGATGATGGCGTGCAAGGGCGTGCGCAGCTCGTGGCTCATATTGGCAAGGAACTCGCTCTTGGAGCGATTGCCGGCCTCGGCCTGCTCCTTCGCCCGCAGCAGCTCGTCCTGGGCGTTCCGGCGCTTGCTGACGTCGCGGCTGATCACCACCCAGCGGATCGCGCCATCGTCCAGCTTTTGCACGATCTTGACCCGGACCTCGAGCCAGAAGACGCGTCCTTCCCTGCTTTTGGCCTGGTATTCGACCGGAACGCCATCGTCACGTTCGAGCGCCGCGGAAAGGATTTTATAGCCGACATTCTCGAAATCGTTGGCGGCAAGGGATTGCATCGACTGGCCGATCAGTGTTTCGGCCGTGCCGCCGAACAGCTCGGTGAACTTGGTGTTCACATAGAGAATCTTGGTGCTTTCCTCCGGCGCCCTGGCCGTCTCGAAAATCACGATCGAGTCCGAAGAGCGGACGACGACCGAGTGCAGCAGATCGACCTGGTCCTCGGCCTCCTTCTCACGCGTCACGTCGCGGAGCACGCCCGAGAAGATAACCGTTCCGTCGGGCTCGCGCCGCGGCATCATCACATGGCGGAGCCAGCGCTTGCGCTCATTCCCATCGCGCACGCAGTAATCCTGCTCGATCGATTCCAGAGTCTGCGCCGCATGTTCCAGCTGCGCGTGGTTGCGGGCATGGTCCTCGGGCGAAGCCACCATGCGCCCGAAA
>CAZNNJ010000857.1:0-2525 GCA_964574305.1 uncultured Rhodospirillales bacterium
CCTGATCTCGGCGATCATGTCGGCCAGGTCGGCCGAATCCACCCCGCATAGCCGCGCCAGGTCGTTGAAGCGCCGCTCGGCCAGCAGGTTCAGGTGGCGACACAGCGCCTCCATCGCCGGGTCGAACCGGTTGCGTGCCTTGAGCTGGATCGCCAGGCATTCGGCCAGGTTGCGTGCCAGAATGCCGGGCGGGTCGAACAGCTGCATGCCTTTCAGCACCGCCTCGACCGCCGCAGCGTCAACGCCCAGCATCGTCGCGACAGTGTGGACGACGCTGTCGCCGTCGGCCAGATAGCCCGAGGGCTCCAGGAACTCTACGATCACCGCGCCGATCAGGCGCTCCTTCGGATCGTCGAATTCGGTGTTGAGCTGCTCCAGCAGATGGTCGCGCAAGGTCGGTTCCTGCGACATGCGCTCAGCGAAGTCGGTCGCTTCGCCATCGAAATTGCCGCCGCCGCCGGCGCCGGCAAAGCTCATGGCGCTTTCGCCGCCCATCGGCGTGTCGCGGTCGCCCGACACCTCGACCCCATCGACGACGTCGCGGGCCTCGCCGTCCAGCCCGCCGGCGCCGAACTGCGCGGCCTCGGCGTCGGTCGCGGCGGGCCCGTCATCGGGCGCGGCCACCGTCGCCACGCGGTCCTGGCTGGCCTCGCCATTCTCCATCGGCCGGTCCTGGTCGGAGTGGCCGCCTTCCTCCAGCAGCGGGTTCTGCTGCATCTCCTGGGCGACGAATTCCCCGATCTCAAGATTGCTCAGCTGCAGCAGCTTGATCGCCTGCTGCAGCTGCGGCGTCATGACAAGCGTTTGCGCCTGCCTGAGGTCCAGTCTTTGAACGAGACTCATCGCGCCGTTCTCAGCCGGGTTCAGGCGGTGGTGAAGATGAGGCGGAAGAAGTCATCGGGTCCGATCGTTGCGCAACGCCTACGCGCCGCCGCCGAACCCAGTCAGAAATGCCTACAGGCTGAATCTCTCGCCAAGATAGACGCGACGCACATCCTGGTGTGCCACGATTTCGGACGGGCGTCCATCCATCAGGACGGTTCCGTCATGCAAGATGTATGCCCTGTCGACAATATCCAGCGTTTCACGGACGTTATGGTCGGTGATCAGCACGCCGATGCCGCGTTTTCTCAGGTGCCAGATCAGCTCGCGGATTTCCCCGACTGCAATCGGGTCGATGCCGGCCAGCGGCTCGTCCAGCAGCATGAATTGCGGACGGGAGGCCAGCGCCCGGGCGATCTCTACGCGGCGGCGCTCGCCGCCCGACAGCGCCAGCGCCGGGGTGCGGCGAAGGTGCGAGATCGAGAATTCGGCCAGGAGGTCGTCCAGCGTCGCCTCGCGCATGTCGCGCTCAGGCTCCACCACCTCCAGCACGGCGCGGATATTCTCCTCGACCGTCAGCCCGCGGAAGATCGAGGCTTCCTGCGGCAGATAGCCGATGCCCATGCGCGAGCGGCGATACATCGGCAGATGGGTGATGTCGACGCCGTCCATCTCGATCGCGCCGGTATCGGCGTTGATCAGGCCGGTGATGATGTAGAAGCAGGTCGTCTTGCCGGCGCCATTGGGGCCCAGCAGGCCCACCGCCTCGCCGCGCTGCACCGACACGGTAACGTCGCGCAGGACGGGACGGCGCTTGAACTGCTTGCCCAGATGCTTCGCCACCAGCCCGGAATTGGACGCGACCAGGCGCGGGCCGCCCGCCGGGGCTCCGTTCGCCAGGGGCCCGTTCGCTTGGGGCGGGCGGGGCTGCAGGCCGACGACCTGGGGCTCGGTCCCATTGGTATGCTGCGCCGGTTGCGGCGGGGCCGCCTGCGTCCCGGCCTTCGGCGGCGTAGTGGGTGGGTTTGTCGACGACATCAGTGTTTTTCGCCTGAGCCGGATTTCTGGTTCGAGGAATTGGATTCGCGCTTGAACACGGCGGTAACGTGCTGGTTGGCGCCAGGAAAGACGTGGCTGATGCCGGTGTCCATGTTCACCTCCGCGCTAGCCCCTTTGATGATGCTGTCGCCATGCGTTGCGATCACGTTGCCGAACAGCACGGTCCGCTTCGCCGCCAGTTCATACACGCCTTCATCGCCGTGGACGATGTCGGTGGCGGTGGTGATCACGACGTTACCCTTGGATTCGATGGTCTTCAGGACGGATGTCCCGTGCGCGTCCTTGACGAAATGGCCACCGATCAAATCCCCTTCAAGGGTGTTGCCGTTGACCTTGACGATTTTGGCGTTGCCGCGGGCCACTGCCATGTCCTGATCCTGCCAGTATTCCAAGCTATCACGCGCGGTGACCGTGTCTTCCAGCGTCGTGCCTTTCAGCGCCTGGCCGGTCAGCACGGTGACGGACTTGTCCTTGTCATATTCGGCCCGGTCGCCCCAGGCGTCCTTGTCATCGGAGATGAGGTGGACATGGCCCTCGGCCACGACCCGCCAGATCTCGGTGTTGCCGCTGTCGAAGCCGGGCTGCTGGACGGCGCCCGGATGGGCTTCCTTCTCCCTCACCGGCGTCGTCGGGGTCTTCAGCGG
>CAZNNJ010000858.1:0-2523 GCA_964574305.1 uncultured Rhodospirillales bacterium
GTGACCGACGATTGTCGCGGCCCCTCCGCCGTCAACTGGGCCCCGAAGGACGGCGCGTTGACGGCAGACGGGCAGCGTTTCGACCTCGTCGTCTCGCTCTACGGCATCACCCGGCTGCAGCTGGACGGCAGTACGGCCAGCCGCCTGCATGACATATTGGCGCCCGGGGGCCATCTGCTGGCCGCGGAGCCGGAGCAGAGCGATGTCTGGAACGCGATCTTCGGCCAGGGCGCATCCTGGTGGCAGGGCAGCCTGTCGGCCGACTTCCCGGTCTCGCCGATCCATGGGTGTGCCGGCCTGACCGATCTCCTGACCGGCGCGGGGCTTGCCGGCCTCATGGCAACCGGCATGGGCGAAGGCCTGTGGCCGTTCACCCGTCTAACCCCCCCCGCCCCGCCCTCCCACCGACACGGCGAGATCCCCTCCGACCGCGACGGCGAGATCGCGTCCAGCCTGTCCGCCGGGTCGCAGGTTGTGCTGATCGCGGTCAGCGGCGACCGGACCGCCGCCGTGCTGGCACGCCGTCTGTCGGATGCCGGCATCGCCAACACCACGATCAATCCGCCGGAGGTCGCCGACGGCGCCGAGCTCTGCGCCGCTTTGGGCCAGGCCGGCAGCGAGACCTCGCATGTCGTCTGCCTGCCGCCGTCCGCGGCCGAACTTTCCGCAGATACCGCGACGGCGCGCATGGTTGCGGTCTTGACCGTTGCCGGGCTTGTCGCCGGGACCGCTGAAAAAGGCCGCCTGTGGATCGTCACCAAGGATGCCCAGGCCAACAGCCATGCCAGCGGGGAAGCCGCTCTCTGGGGGCTCGGACGCACGATCTGCAATGAGCATTCCGAGCTCGATTGCCGTCTCGTCGACTTCCCGTCCGGCTGGAAGGCAGCCGATGTCGCTGAGGTCCTGGCGCGCGAGATCGTCACCCAGGACGACGAGCGTGAGATCGTCTGGTCCGATACCGGCCGCCATGCGCTGCGCCTCGAGCGCGGCCTGCCGCGATCCCTGACGGCAGCGGAATCGACCAGGCTCACCATCGACTATCCCGGCCTGCTGGATACGCTACGCTGGAAAGCGGTCGCAGCCGAGCAGCCCGGACCCGGCCAAGTGCAGATCGATGTCCGTGCCGCCGGCCTCAATTTCCGCGACGTCATGTGGGCGATGGCCTTGCTGCCGGAAGAGGCGCTGATGGGCGGGTTCTCCGGCCCGACGCTGGGCTTGGAATGCACCGGCGTCGTGTCTGCTGTCGGCGTGGGCGTCGAGAACATTGCAGTCGGCGATCGGGTGATGGCGCTGGCCCCGGCGGCGCTGCGTTCGCACGTGGTGACCGAAGCGCATGCCGTTGCGCCGCTGCCCGAGACGCTGAGCTTCGCGGCGGGCGCGACCATTCCGGTCACCTACCTGACAGTCCTCTATTCGCTGAAGACCCAGGCCCGGCTCGAGGCTGGCGAGACCATCCTGATCCATGGCGGCGCCGGCGGCGTCGGGCTGGCGGCTATCCAATATGCCCGCCATTGCGGCGCGACGATCATCGCCACGGCGGGGTCGCCGACCAAGCGCGCCTTCCTCAGCCATCTCGGCGTCGATCATGTGCTGGATTCCCGCGACATCGCCTTCGCCGACGCGGTGCGCGACCTGACCGGTGGGCGCGGCGTCGATGTCGTGCTGAACTCGCTGGGCGGCGAGGCGATGGAGCGCAGCCTGGGGTTGATGAAGCCGTTCGGCCGCTTCGTCGAGCTCGGCAAGCGCGACTTCATGATGGACACGCATGTCGGCTTGAGGGCGCTGCGCCAGAACGTGTCCTATTACGCGGTCGACGTCGACAGACTGCCGATCGAGCGGCCGGACCTCGCGGCCAGGCTGCTGCGCGAGGTCACCGAGCTGATGGAGACGGGCGCGCTGAAGCCCCTGCCCTTCCGCGCCTTCCCCTTTGCCGAAGCCGCGGATGCGTTCCGCCTGATGCAGGTCGCTGGCCATCTCGGCAAGATCGTGCTGACGCCAGACGACCGTTTCGTGCCTGAGGAGACCCAGCCGGCCGAGTTCGTCCGGCCCGACCGGACCTATGTCGTCACCGGCGGCCTGACCGGCTTCGGCCTCGAGACTGCGCGCTGGCTGGCCTCCAGGGGCGCCCGCCATCTCGCCCTGCTGAGCCGCGGCGGCAAGAGCGTCGAGGCCGATGCAGCTTTGCCGGCCTTCGCCGCCCAGGGTGTCGATGCGCGGGCCTTCGCCTGCGATGTCGCCGATGCGGCCGCGCTGGCAAAAACCCTCGGCGCGATCCGCAAGGACATGGGCCCCATCGGCGGCGTGATCCATGCCGCGATGGTCGTCGATGACGGGCTGGTCGGAAATCTTACCAGCGACCGGATCGAAAACGTCATGGCACCCCAGGTGGCCGGCCTCAAGGGATGCGGTACGCGTTTGGCGGCATCATTGAGGCCTTGAACACTGTCGTTCTGTACGACTGGCGAGGCTTCTTCGAGACGCGGCTGAATCGGACGGGAACCGATCGCGCGCCGCTCGGTGGAA
>CAZNNJ010000859.1:0-2515 GCA_964574305.1 uncultured Rhodospirillales bacterium
AACCTTTCCCGGAAGGAAAGTGCCCTTGTAAGGAACCCCGCGGTCCTTCAGCCACTGATAGTGGTTTAGGCTTTCGCGGGCGTAGAGCTTGACCTTGGCGAGGTCCGGATCGGCACCGCCGACCATCGCTAGATAGGTTTCGAGCGCCTCGGTTGAGTCGTCGAACCCGGCCGCGCGCTGCACATCCGTGCCGCCATTGCCGCCAACGTACATCTCGCCGCTCGAAAGGGCCGAGGTTCCGCCGCCCCCCGAAGTCGCTTCGAACAGCGTCGCCTTGGCGCCGCCCTCCGCTGTTTCGATGGCGGCACAGGCACCGGCGATACCGAAGCCGACGATGGCAACGTCCGTCTCGAGGTCCCAGGCCTCGACCTCGCTTGCCGGAAACAGCTTGTGGGGAGCGAGTTCGTTCATGCTGTCTGCCTTCCATTGATTGCGCCAAGGACGACGTCGGAGATCATGTCTTCCTGGCCGCCATTTGTCCCGCGGCTGCCGAGTTCGACCAGGATCGCGAGGCGCGTGTAGTCGGCGGCAACCTTCTCGGCGTGCGGCGGGAAGGAGGAGTAGACCCGTGAGATCGACTTGAGGCTGCCTAGAACCACCGCGTGAATTCCACAGGAGCCATGATCCCACCCCATTGCTCTGTTATTGGTAATAATGACAAGAACTGGTCACAGCCGGTCTTTTTCAGCAGCGGCGAATTCAAATGCTGGAGGTATCGTAGAGCCTCCCAAACGGCGTGTCAAAAAAAATGTACGGTATCGTACTTTAATTATCCCCAACCGGCATCAGCCAACTGGCGGTCACGACGGAGCCGCCGGCCTTTCAGCCAAAGGCCAAGCCGTGCGCCTAGTCGCAAATGCTGTCGATCGCCGCGAACTTTGTAGCGGCGCCGGCCTTTACCCGCGCTGCGAGCATTTGGAAGGTCTGTCTGCCGGTGCGCCAGTCGAGCGCGCGCCTCGCCATTCGCGATCGCCTCTCGCTTGGGCACTTTCTCAGTCATGCTGCTGTATAGCCACCGTCCACCGGAATTACGGCGCCATTAACGAAGGACGAACGCGACGAGACGAGCCAAAGGACAGCGTCGGCGATTTCCGAGGGCTCGGCCAGGCGTCGCATCGGGCAGGTGCTGATGGCTAGATCTCTTATCCTCGGATCGTCGGACATAACCTTTTCGAAAAGGTCGGTCCGCGTACCACCGGGGCACACGATATTGGTGCGGATGTTGTCCTGCCCAAACTGGATGCCGGCCGTCCGCGTGAGGCCCACGACGGCGTGCTTGCTGGCGGCATAGGCCGGGCGCGTTGCGGTTCCAACCAGCGCGGCCACGGAGCCGATATTGACGATCGCGCCACTCTTCTGCCGGCGCATGCGCGTGATCGCGTGGCGCATGCAGTGGTAGACGCCTTTCAAATCGACATCGATAGTCTTGTCCAACGGCGCGCCAAGCCATTCCTCGGACGGCACCGTTTCGATGTCGATACCGGCATTGTTGACGAGAAAGTCCAGCCGGCCGTAGCGTTGGTCGACCGCGGCGAAACCGGCGGCTACAGCCTGCTCGTCGGAGACGTCGACTTTCAGCTTCAATGCCACGCCCGCAGGCGCATTGTCCGGACCGAGATCGAACACGACGACCGTAGCGCCCTCACGAGCAAGGGTTTCCGCGATAGCGCGTCCGATGCCGTTGCAGCCGCCGGTTACCACTCCGACCTTTTCCGAAAGTTCAAATCCGGTCACGAGCAATCTCCACTTTTGTGACAATGTCGGTCATGGCTTGAAAGGCCTCGCGCGCCCGCTCGCGTGGGCTTAATCCGCGGTCTAGCCGGCGTCGATTGGGGGTCTCGACGCCGAGAACGGCATCGGAGGGTACCGCACTCAAAATCTCGAAAAGCGGGAAGTCCCCTTCATTCGGGTAAAGGCGATTGGCCGCCGCTTCATCTCCGATTTCGTCATCGGCGATCGTGGCGGGGCCATCGCAAACCTGGACGTAGCCGATATAGTCGGGCGCAATGGAGGCAAGGTCTTTTGCAGAGCCCCCGGTTCGCAGGAGATGTACGAAATCGACCACGAGGCGCGCGTCTACGCCTGCCGCTCGGATGAGATCGACACCCTCGTGGACGGTTCGCGTTGCCCCCATCGAGATGGGTTCGAGGTAGGTTTTCAGACCGTGACGCCGGCACAGGTCATGGAACGCGGCCAGCCGCTCGGCAATGTCGGGCCGTGCGGGACCAAAGTTGATCGCCGACGCCGATCGCGCGCCCAGGTCAGCACCGAATGCGAGCGTCCATTCGTACTCCGCGATCGGGGTGTCGCCGTTTAGGTTGAAGACTTCAAGGTTGCCCAATACGACGCCACTGTCGGAGATGGCCCGAGCGATGTCAGTCTGCATGTCTGGCCTCGCAAGCATGACCTGGTAAACAGCGGGAGGCTGGACCCAGAGGCTAACCATGGGGACACCCGCATCAGCGGCGATTCCGAACAGAACCCCCGGGATAACGTCGGGCAGCTTCGGGCAAAC
>CAZNNJ010000860.1:0-2515 GCA_964574305.1 uncultured Rhodospirillales bacterium
CTGATCGACATGCTGCTCGCGGCATCGGACCCGGAAACCGGACGGACGATGACCGACGATGAGATCACCGACAATCTGCTGACCTTCATCACCGCCGGACACGAGACCACCGCCCTGGGGCTGGCCTGGACCTTCGACCTGCTGTCGCGCCATCCGCGCTATGTGGATCGCATCTTGGAAGAGATCGAGACAGTGACCGGCGGTGGACCGATCGCACCGGCGCATGTCCCCCAGTTCAGCTATACGCGGCAGGTCTTCCAGGAGGTCATGCGGCTCTATCCGCCGGCGCCGATCATCGCCCGGGTGACGACCCAGCCCTTCACGCTGGCCGGCCGCCCGGTGCCGGTCGGGTCGATGATCTATGTGCCGATCTATGCCCTGCACCGCCACACCGCTTTGTGGGACCGGCCGGAGGAATTCGACCCCGAACGCTTTGCTCCGGAACCGTCCAAGGCGCGCCACCGCTATGCCTACCTGCCTTTCGGCGGCGGCCCGCGCATCTGCATCGGCAGCAGCTTTGCGATGCTGGAGGGGGTGGCGATCCTTGCAATGCTGATCCGCGACATCCGCCTGACCAGCCTGGCGCCCGAGCCACCGCGGCCGCGCATGCGGCTCACCTTGCGGCCGGGCAAGCCGCTGACGATGCGGGTCGAACGAAGAGGCTAGAGCTTAACACGCGTCCACGGTCGCGCGGCGCATCTGCCGGCGGCGCGCGATTACGCCGAAGGCCGCCAGCCCGGTCAGCAGCGTGGCGATGCTGGCGGGCTCGGGTACGGTGGTGACCTGGCTCATCGACACGCCGTCCAGCAGGGAGAAGGGCGGCTCGCCGCTCGGCGTGCCGGCGGCAAGGAAGGACAGGACCTCGGTCGTCGCCGTCGCGGTGAAGGTCAGCGTCGCATACTGCCAGCCGGTGAAGCCGTGGCTGGGGTCGGTCAGGGTCGCGGTCGAAAGCTGCTGGCCGCCCAGGCTGACCAGCCACTGCTCCGTGGTCATGCCGGTGAAGCCCGACTGCTGCGCGCCGGCGAACCAGAAGCTGACAGTATATTGCGCGCCGTTGGTCAGGCCGTTGATGGTCTGGGAGATCGGCGCGGTCTGATAGGCGCCGTCGGCCGCGATATAGTTGCCGCCGTCCGGGCTGGTTGCGGGCAGGCCATTGGCCGACCCGTCGTTCGGGCCCCACAGCTTCACATTGCCGGAGACGCCGTTGGCGCCGGTCGTATCGGCGCTGCCCGAGGAATAAACGAAATTGTACCCAAGGTTACCACTGCCGTCGTGACCATTGGTCCAGCCGGTGAGCAGGCTGGAACCGTTATAGCCGATCTGGCCGATGCCGCCGGTGAGCTGCTCGAAGCTGCCGTTGGTGACGAGGTTCGTCGCCTGCGCCGTGCCGGCGAAGGACAGGGCCAAGCCGACAAAGGCCGCGATGGCGGTCGATTGCAACTTCGAAATCATGGCGCGCGCTCCGGGTCCGTCACGGACGAATGTACTCTATCGAACATTCAAGCAATTGCCGTGCCAAACGAGAACAGCAAGGGAAATCAACCCCTCCCCCCAAAAGCAGATTCCGGGACTGTAAAAAACACCGACAGGAAACCGCGTGTTTATACAGTAATCCGGCTATGCTATCCGGCCTGGATATTAAGTCCTGAGCTGGAACCGCTGAACCTTCCCCGACGCGGTTGTCGGCAGCGCGTCGACGAACTCGGCATAGCGCGGCACCTTGTAGTTCGCCATGACGCCCCGCGACCAGGCGATCAGGTCCTTCTCGGTCAGGCCGGCGCCGGGGCGCAGGACGACATAGGCCTTGGCGACCTCTCCCATCCGCTCGTCCGGCACGCCAACCACCGCGACCTGGGCGATCGCCGGGTTCTCCAGCAGCGCCTCCTCGATCTCCGCCGGATAGCAGTTGAAGCCGCCGACGATGAACATGTCCTTGGCGCGGTCGGTGATGCGGATATAGCCCTCTTCATCGATGATGCCGATATCGCCGGTGTGGAACCAGCCGTCGGGCGTGATCGCCTCCGCGGTCGCCTTGGGATCGTCGAGATAGCCCTTCACGATGTTGAAACCGCGGACCAGGATTTCCCCCGGCTCGCCCGGCGGAACGTCGTTGCCGTCTTTGTCGACGCTGCGCAACTCCAGCCCCGGGATCGGCCGGCCGCTGGTCATCGAGACCTTCTCGATCGGGTCGGCCGCGTCGCAGATCGATACGGTGCCGCTCGTCTCGGTCAGGCCATAGCCGGTCAGCACGGTCTTGAAATGCAGCTCGCTCGCCATCCGCTCGATCAGCGTGCGCGGCACGGTGGCGGCGCCGGTGACGGCGAGGCGCAGCGACGACAGGTCGGCGGTCGTGTGCGACGGGCTCATCAGCATCGACTGATAGACCGTCGGCGCGCCGGTCAGCACGGTCACCCTGGCCTTGGCGATGCGCGCGATCACGCCCTCGGTATCGAACACGGGATGCGGCAGGATGGTGCAGCCGGCGATCATGCAGGCAAGCCAGCCGGACTTGTAG
>CAZNNJ010000861.1:0-2510 GCA_964574305.1 uncultured Rhodospirillales bacterium
GGGTCTCGCGGTTGTAGCGGCGGCCCTTGCAGGTGTCGCAGGTGACATAGACGTCGGGCAGGAAGTGCATCTCGACCTTCAGCACGCCGTCGCCCTCGCAGGCCTCGCAGCGGCCGCCCTTGACGTTGAAGGAGAAGCGGCCCGGGCCGTAACCGCGCGCCTTGGATTCCGGCAGGCCGGCGAACCAGTCGCGGATCGGCGTGAAGGCGCCGGTATAGGTCGCCGGGTTCGAGCGCGGGGTGCGGCCGATCGGCGACTGGTCGATATCGATCACCTTGTCCAGGAACTCGATGCCCTTGATCGCCTGGTGCGGCGCCGGATGCTCGTGCGCCTTCATCAGTTTCTTGGCCAAGGTCTTGTAAAGCGTATCGATAATCAGGGTCGACTTGCCGCCGCCCGAGACGCCGGTGACGCAGGTCATCGTCCCCAGCGGGATCTTGACCGACACGTCCTTCAGGTTGTTGCCGTTGGCCCCGATGACCTCCAGGAATTTGCCCTTCTTTCCCGGCCGGCGTTTGGCCGGCACGGCGATCTGCCGGCGCCCGGTCAGATAGTCGGCGGTAATGCTGTCCGTATGCTGCATCACCGCCAGCGGCTCGCCGGCGGCGATGATCTCCCCGCCATGCACGCCAGCGCCCGGCCCCATATCGATGAGGTAATCGGCGGAGCGCATCGCATCCTCGTCATGCTCCACCACGAGCACGGTGTTGCCGAGATCGCGCAGCCGCCTGAGAGTGGTCAGCAGCCGGTCATTGTCGCGCTGGTGCAGGCCGATCGAGGGCTCGTCCAGCACATAAAGCACGCCGGTGAGGCCAGACCCGATCTGCGAGGCCAGGCGGATGCGCTGGCTCTCCCCGCCCGACAGCGTGCCGGAATTGCGGCTGAGGTTCAGATATTCCAGGCCGACGGAATTCAGAAAACCCAGCCGCTCATTGATTTCCTTGAGGATTCGGGCGGCGATCTCCTGGCGCTGTTTGGTCAGCTTGTCGTTCAGCGCACCGAACCAGCGGCCCGCCTCGGCGATCGAGAAGTTCGACACCTCGCCGATATGAAGCTTGTCGATCTTCACCGCCAGCGCCTCCGGCTTCAGCCGGAAGCCGGTGCAGGCCTCGCACGGCAGGTCGGACTGGTAACGCGACAGTTCCTCGCGAATCCAGGCGCTCTCGGTCTCGCGATAGCGGCGCTCCAGGTTGGGCAGCACGCCCTCGAACGGCTTTTCGGTCTCGTAGGTGCGCAAGCCGTCGTCATAGCGCATCTTGATCGGCGTGGTGCCGGAGCCGTTCAGGATCGTCTCCCGCACGGCCTCGGGGAGTTCCTCCCACGGCGTGTTCATGCTCGCCTTGAAGTGGCGGCAGATCGAGTCCAGTGTCTGCGCATAATATTGCGACGACGAGGTCGCCCAGGGCGCGACGGCGCCCTCGCGCAAGCTCTTTTCGTCATCCGGAACAACGAGCTCGCCATCGAAGATGATCTTGACGCCCAGCCCGTCGCAGACCGGGCAGGCGCCGAACGGGCTGTTGAAGGAGAACAGGCGCGGCTCGATCTCGGCGATGGTGAAGCCGGAGACCGGGCAGGCGAATTTCTCGGAGAAGGTGATGCGCTCGCCCGTATCGGCCAGCTCGGCGAAGACCAGCCCCTCAGCCAGGGCCAGCGCCGTCTCCAGCGAATCCGCCAGCCGGTTGCCCAGCCCCTCGCGCACGACGATGCGGTCGACCACGACCTCCAGATCGTGCTTCAGCTTCTTGTTGAGCGACGGCGCCTCATCGATCTCATACATCGTGCCGTCGATCTTTACGCGCTGGAAGCCGCGCTTTCTAAGGTCCTGCAATTCCTTCTTATATTCACCCTTGCGGCCGCGCACGATCGGGGCCAGCAGCAGCAGGCGCGTGCCCTCCGGCAGCTCCAGGATCCGGTCGACCATCTGGCTGACTGTCTGGCTCTCGATCGGCAGGCCGGTGGCCGGCGAATAGGGCACGCCCACCCGCGCGAACAGCAGGCGCATATAGTCGTAGATCTCGGTGACCGTTCCGACGGTGGAGCGCGGGTTGCGCGAGGTCGTCTTCTGCTCGATCGAGATCGCCGGCGAGAGCCCCTCGATCGACTCGACGTCGGGCTTCTCCATCATCTCGAGGAACTGGCGGGCGTAGGCCGACAGGGACTCGACGTAGCGCCGCTGCCCCTCGGCGTAGAGCGTGTCGAACGCCAGGGACGACTTCCCCGACCCCGGGGCGCCGGTGATCCCGACGAGCTTGTTGCGCGGGGTCCTCAGACCGGTCCGGTTGCGGTTGGGCCCCCCCGCCCCCCGGAACACCGCACTCGCGCCATCACTCTCGCACCCGGCCATGATCGGAAGGCCGCCGATATGAGCCGCGTTGATCTTCGGATCGGACTTGAGCTCGGCGACGAGCGCCGGATCGTGATCGGCGCGGTCGGAAATCACTCGGCTCGCGACTTTGAACTTGATGACCGTCGCCGCCTTGTAGCCCGCGAAATCGGGAGTCTTGTATGAG
>CAZNNJ010000862.1:0-2506 GCA_964574305.1 uncultured Rhodospirillales bacterium
CGCTCGTCGCCACGATGCCGCTGATTTTCACCGGGCTGGCCGTCGCGGTCTCGTTCCGAGCCGGCATGTTCAACATCGGCGGCAAGGGCCAGGTATTGATGGGCGCACTCGGTGCGACGATCGCCGCGATCTTTCTGGCCGGGTCCGTCCCGTCCTGGGTGATCCTCATTGCCTCCATCGGCGCGGCCACGCTCGCGGGCGCGGCGTGGGGGTTCATTCCCGGGTTCCTCAAGGCGCGCACCGGCGCCCACGAGGTCATCACCACGATCATGCTCAACTACGTCGCGTCGCTCGTGCTCTTCTTCGCCCTGCGCTCGCCGGCGCTGCGGGCGGCGGGCAGCACGTCCCCGGTGTCGAAGAATCTTCAGCCGATCGTGGACGTGCCCAACATCATCAACCTGCCGAACCTGCGCCTCGACTACGGCTTCGTCGTCGCGCTGCTGATGGCCGCGGCCGTGTCGTACCTGCTGTTCCGCACCACCAAGGGCTTCGAGCTCCGTGCCTCGGGCTTCAACATGACCGCCGCTCGTTACGCCGGCATGAGCGCGGGCGGCTCCATGATCCTGGCGATGTCCCTCTCCGGTGCACTCGCCGGAATGGGCGGCGGGTTCATCGTCATCGGCACGGTCGGCCAGCTGACGCTCGATCTCGAGGGTGGCATCGGCTTCACCGCGATCGCCCTGGCGTTGGTGGCCGGCCTTCGGCCAAGCGGGGTGGTCCTGGCGGCGCTCCTGTTCGGGGCGCTCAGCAACGGCGGCAAGCTGATGGGCGTCCAGTCGGGAATCCCTTACGACCTGCTGGTCTTCATCCAGGCACTCGTCATCATGTTCGTGGCCGCGCCAGGCCTGATTCGCGCGATCTGGCGGGTCAAGGTGGCCAAGCCGGCACCGGAGATCGCCGCGATCTCGCCCGAGGGGGCGGCCTCCGTATGACCGCCGTCGCAGTCGCAGCGCCGGTCTCCGGCGAGGGGCTGGCCGCCCGACGGGCGCTTCGAGATGCGCGGATTCGTGGCGTTGCCATCGCGGCCCTCGGCCTGATCGCCCTGTGGTTCGCGTCGGGGGCGTTCGACGTGCCCGCCCAGTTCAAGCTGTGGATTCACGAGCAGGGCGGCGATGCGGTCACCATTCAGTCGACGGTCGGCACGCTCTGGGTCATCGCCGCCATCGGCTCCGCGATCGTCGCCGCGCTCCAGCTGGTTCGTGGCGCCGGCCTGCGCTGGCGGCGCTGGCTGGTCGTGGTCATCGCGCCGTGGCTGGTCGCCCTGTTCGCGGACATCCTTGCGGGCAAGGAAGCGATCCTCACCAACGTCCTCGCCGGCAGCCTCGAGCTTGCCTTCCCGATATCGATGGCGGCGATGGGTGGCATCCTCTCGGAGCGCAGCGGGATGCTCAACATCGCGCTCGAGGGCAAGATGCTCATCGGCGCGTTCACCGCGTCGGTGGTCTCAAGCCTGGTCTATATCGCCACCGGCAACGTGCTCCTCGCGACCCTCGTTGCCATTGCCGCTGCCATGCTCGTCGCGGGCCTGACCGGGCTCCTCCTGGCGTGGCTCGGCATCCGCCACAAGGTCGATCAGATCATCGCCGGGGCCGTGATCAACATCGGTGCCAGCGGAATCACCGGCTTCATCTTCCTGCGCCTGCCCCAACCCCACCACTACTGCGATGTGGATTACTGCCCCGGCGAACGCAGCAACCGGCCGGCTGATGGGAATCGATTCCGCAAAGATCGTCGCGCTGATCGCGCCCAATGCTGCGCCGCTCGAAATGCCGAGGATTCCGGGATCGGCCAGCGGATTTCTCAACAGGGCCTGATAGGCTGACCCGGCGACTGCCAGCGCCGCCCCGACCACTATCGCCATTAACACCCGCGGTAAACGAATATCGGCGATTATGATTCTCAGCTCCGGCGACACGTCGGCGGCCCGCCCGGTTATCTCTGCCGCAATCACCCGAACCACGTCTATTAAGCCGACGTGCTCGCTTCCCACGGCAACCGAGAGTCCGCCTACCGAGACAACCAGTACCGCCAGCGCCGCCATCGTGATCGCCAACCGTCCTCCGGTCAGCCGGTCGCTTCTACGGATCTGCCGTGTAAGGGACTTCCCACTCATCATTCAGTTCTTTCGAATCGGTCGGGATGAATCTTCGCGGCGATCCGCTCGAGGGCGTAGACGATCCGAGGTCCGGGCCGAAGCAGAAGATCGTCGTCGATGTGGTAGACCCGGTTCGAGCGCGCGGCAGGGGTTTGACCAAGCCGCTGCGGCAGCTCATTGCCGCCCGCCTGCAGAAAGATTATTTCCGGCCGCTTCGCCACCACTGTCTCAATGCTGTACTGCGGGTAGTCCCCGATATCGTCGGCGGAAATCGACCGCGCACCGGCTCGGTTTATCAGATCGTTGATGAAGCTTCCGGCGCCTGCAGTTATGAGCGGCTCGGTACCCACAATCACAAAGACCGAGGGGTGAGGGGCGTTGGCGACTCGCGCCGCGACCGTTGCGATCCTG
>CAZNNJ010000863.1:0-2502 GCA_964574305.1 uncultured Rhodospirillales bacterium
ATCCACCGCGAGCTTTGGTGGTCCTCCAGGGTAATCGGCCGTTCGTAGAACGAGGCGTTCGGATTGGTGGCCGCATAGCGGCGGGCGGCAACGACATAGTGCCCCAGATCCTCATTCGTCACGCCATAGCGTGCCATGTAGGGCTGATACCAGAGGGAGTAGATCTTGGCCGGTGTGTCGATCCCGAAAGAATAGTGGATGTCGCGCCTTGGAACCGCGAAGGCTGGGTCGCGGACCGGCTGGCCGAACCGATGGCCGGAGCGCTCGTTGAAGGCGCGATAGACTAGCACGGTCTTGGCCGCGCCGGAGGCGATCGCCGACGCGGCAAGCTGTACCGTCGCGCTGGCGCCGCCACCGCCGCCGGTTGTGCGCGCCGTCCAGCGCAGGTCGCGAACGTTCAGGTAGCGGGCAATATCCGCTTCATCGTTAGTGTCGAGCTGGAAGGTGACGGTACCGTCGACGTCGCGAGGGTCGATACCGGCGTCGGCAAGCGCGGCCTTGGCGGCCTCAAGGGTGAGCTGCAACTCGCTTCGACCCGAGTTCTTGGAGAATTCTGTCTGACCGATACCGACGATGGCTGTCTGATTGAGCAGGTTGTTCATGGTCAGTGCGCCGGCGACGGCCGAAATTGCGGAAGGCGTACGCCGTCCACGTCGGCGAAGAACAGCTCGACCGCGAGTCCGATATCCATGTGGCCCGGGTCGATGTTCTGAAGATTCGCAATCATGCGGACACCTTCGTCCAACTGGATGAGGGCAACGATCCGTCCGGCTGCCGTGGCTTCAGTGGGATGGTTGGAGACGATCCAGGCGCAAACGATGCCGTGCCCGCTGCTCTGTTGCGGCGCCCAGTCCAGGGAATGGCAGTACGGGCACATGGGCCCGGGAGGGTACCGCAATTGGCCGCAGTCACTGCATTTTTGCAGCAGCAGCGTGCCGCCATCGACACCGTCCCAGAAGAAATCCTGATCGCGCATTGATTTTCGGTCGTATGTTCAGCAGATCGCGCAACCCGGGGGGCGGCGTTACGTTCGGTAAGGATAAGGCGACGGCAGGTGCACGGCGACCGCAATCATGGATCTTATTGTCCCAAATAAAGATCAATTCTGGACAGCAACCTTGAGCTTTCAAGGGGCAGAAAAGACTTCATCTCTACTCGTTAGCCCGCACGTCTCGTCATGTCCGGCTTTCAAGTTCCTTCCGAATGACCCGCCGAAGAACCTTTCCGAGCTCGTTGTAGGGCAGCTCCGTGCGAAACTCGATGTATGCGGGGACGCGCGACGAGCGCAGCCGGTCTCGAACCCAGCCCTGGAGCTCGGCAACCGAGACCTGGCCATGCTCATTCAGGACAATTGCCGCGCCGACCGTCTCGCCCCATTGCTCGTCGGGGACAGCGACCACGGCGGCATCGCAGACAGCCGGATGCTCGATCAGGATGTCCTCGATTTCGCCGGGCGAGATGTTTTCCCCGCCGCGCACGATAACGTCGTCGGCGCGTCCTTCGAGAAAGAGATAGTTGCCAGCATCGAGATATCCCCTGTCGCGGGTATAGAACCACCCGTCAGTGTCAAGGGCGCTGCCGGCATCGAGATATTCTCCCGCCACCTGACCGCCACGTACAAAGACCTGGCCCGATATGCCAGGGGGAAGTGCATTGCCGGCATCGTCGCGAACTTCGAGCTCGATCGTATCGAGGGGTCTGCCGACCGAGCCCAGGCGCTTGCGAATAGCGGGATCGTCGCTGGCCAGGGCGCTTCGATGATCTTCGGGACCCAGCAGGCAGATCGTGGAACTGGTCTCGGTCAGACCGTAGGCGTTGGTGAAATCCGCGTTGGGAAACAGCATCATCGCCCGTGTGACCACTGAGGCCGGCATTTTCCCACCTCCGAAGGCGATTGCCCGCAACGCCCCCAAATCCCTCTGCAATTCGTCGCGTTCGACGGTGTCGACGATGCGGCTGAGCATCGTCGGAACCAGGAAGGCATTCGTGACCCGCTCGGCCTCGCACGCCGCCAGCCAGGCTGCCGGCTCGAAGTTCTCGAGAAGAACGATACGCCGTCCTGCATAGACCGAACTCAGCAGTGCCGAGATGCCGGCGATGTGATACGGCGGAACCGTCACAAGGCTGGCCTCGGTTTCGTCTGCGGAACCGAACTCGACCGTGCCGAGAATGTAGGAAAGCAGGTTCTCATGCCGCAGGATCGCCGCCTTGGGCTTTCCCGTCGTGCCGCTCGTGAACAGTTGAACGGCAATTAAATCATCGTCGGTCGTGTCTTCGAGTGTGGCACCGGTCGGCTGAGCCGCCAATGTCAAGAAAGCCGCTCGATCGACGGCGCTGATCTCGCTGGGCAGACTGAGACGAGCGCGCTGGTCCTCTCCGACAATGAGGACCGCGGAGGCGACGCGCTGCATCAGCCCATCCAACTCCAGATCGGTCAGACGATAGTTGAGCGGCACATAAGGAAGGTTGGCGGCGGCCCCGCCGAAAAGCGCGAACGGCCCC
>CAZNNJ010000864.1:0-2494 GCA_964574305.1 uncultured Rhodospirillales bacterium
GAGGTCGGCACCATAGACTGAAATCGACCCATCGCGGCTGTGATAGAGGCCGGTCACCAGCGCGAACAAGGTGGTCTTGCCGGCGCCGTTGAGGCCGAGCAGAACTGTGAAATCACCGGCGCCGATGGCGAAGCTGACACCATCCAGCGCCTTGCGGGCGCCGAAGCTGTGGCTGACATTGTCGACGGCGAGCGCGCTGGTCATGGAGCCGCCACCACGCCCCAGGGCGAGCGGCCGACCGGCACCGACTTCGTCGCTTTCTGGTCGGCGACGTCGATGATGGTGATGTCGTTCGAGACGCCGTTGGCCGTGTAGAGCCGTTTCTGGTCGGGCGAAAAGCCCATGTTCCAGACGCGCTGGCCGACCAGGATATATTTCTGGACCTCGAAGCTCTTCGGGTCGATCACCGCCACCCGGTTGGCCGGGCCCAGCGCGACGAAGGCGATCTTGCCGTCCTTGGTGAACTTGATGTCGACCGGCTGGGCCTTGCCGGAGGTGAGGCCGGGAATCTCGAAGCCGATCTTCTTCACGATCATGTGGGTCTTAGCATCGATGACCGCGACGGTCCCGCCGACCTCGGACGAGGTCCAGAGCTGCGCCCCGTCCGGCGTCCAGGCGGCGACGCGCGGGCGGCTGTCGACCAGCACATTGGCGACGACCTTCTTCGCCTCGGTATCGATGAAATGGGCCATGCTGGTGGTCTCGGTCGTGTCGACCACCGTCTTGCCGTCGGGGCTGACCGCCATGCCCTCCGGCTCGATGCCGACCGGCACCTCGGCGACGATCTTCTTCGACGCGATATCCAGGAACGAGACCTTGTTGTCGTTCTCGTTGGCGATATAGAGGGTCTTGCCGTCGGGGCTGGTGTCGAACCGTTCGGGGTCGGCGCCGCTGGGCAGGGTGCCGGTGACCTTGAGGGTCGCGACATCCAGCACCTGGAGTTCATCGGAATCGCTGGCGCAGATATAGAGACTCTTGCCGTCGGTCGAGAGCAGGATGGCCCGCGGCCGCTGTCCAACCTTGACCGTCTCGACGATCTTGAGCGAGTCCCCGTCCAGGACGGTGACCGTGTTGTCCTTCTCGTTGGAGACGAAGATCTTCTCGGCGAAGGCCGGCTCGGCCCCCAAAAACGTCATTGCGAGCGCGAGCGAAGCAATCCAGGGCCTCACCGACCGGTATCGGGCAAACGGCCCTGGATTGCTTCGCTGCGCTCGCAATGACGGGATGGTGTTCATCACATATGGCACTTGGTTTCGGGGCGGTCGACACCGAGCGTGTCGAGTTCGGAGAACTGGTGCAGGAAGCCCTGCTGTGGCGAGACCGATACCAGGGAGCGGGCATCGGCGAGCAGGACCGGCTGGCGCAATTGTCCATCCCAGTCCCGGAATGTCAATTTGGTCCCCTTGAAGCCGGCGAGGTCGAAATCCTTCGACCGCATGAATGCGCCGATCTTGGTCGGATCGGTGGTGTTGCCGCGCGCCGCCGCCTCACCCACCGCGCGCACCGCCAACCAGGCGCCGTAGTCATTGTCGGTCATCCAGCGATTGGTGGCTTTCAGGAACCGGCTCTGCAGCTGGGTAGCACCCCATTGCTCGAACGGCCGCGCCCAGGCCGAGGGCACCAGGCCCTGGGTGCCGGCGACCGGCCGGGGCTCGGTGGTGCGGTAAGGCAGCTCGTCGCCGAAATTGTCGGCCTCGTCGGCCACGACCAGCAGGTCGTAATCGTCGACATCCTGGGTGATGCGTGCAACCTCGGCCTCCACGGCATAGTGGCCGGTGTCGGTGCGGCGGGAGCCGGGGTCGAAGGTCCAGGGAATTTCCTTGACGATCTTGATGCGGAACTTGCGCGCCGAATTGCGCACCGCGTCGGCATAGAGCTTGTCTTCCGGGTCGCCGCCGATGACGAGGGCGATCTTCCCCCATTTCTTGGTCATCATGTACTGCATCAGCGCATCGGCCAGCATCGCCCGGCTGGGCGACGCGTGCAGAACGTTGCGGCGGCAGCTTTCGGCGCGCAGCGCGTCATCATGCGTGGTCGCATCCAGCAAAGTGACGTCCTTGGCCTCGGGCAGGTCGGCCACCTGGAGCAGGATCGGTGCCGGCAGGTCGACCACGAACAGTTTGATCCCGGCGTCGGCGCGCTTCTTGAAGGCATCGACGATTCCGGCGGCGTCTTCCGCCACGTCCTCGGTCAGGTGATAGGTCTGGTTCAGGAACTGGCCGGTCGTCTGGTTGTCGGCCATCGCCACCCGCGCGCCCTGCACGCCCTCATCCGCCGGCGGCTGGTCGAGATAGGAAAGCGGCAGGGTACGCTCGACCTTCAGGCCCAGGTAATCGATCTCGATCGGGATGGATGGGGTTTGGGCGAGGGCGGGAACGGCAGTGAGGGCTGCCAGGGCGCAAAGACTTAGAACCTTCATCAAGCTTCCCAACCCTCTTTGAAGCGCCTCCCCCCTTGAGGGGGAGGTCGGCGATGCGAAGCATCGACGGGTGGG
>CAZNNJ010000865.1:0-2481 GCA_964574305.1 uncultured Rhodospirillales bacterium
TCCAATTGGGTCATCGATTCAGGGCCGAAATTCGTGCCGTTATATGAACGCCCCGAATTATAGCCGCTGCTGCCCTTGCCATAGACGAGCAGATTGTCGGTCGGGCGGCAATTGACGCCAGCCAGCCAGTCGACGCGCTGATGGATGGCTTCCGCGTTCAGGTTGGGGTGTCCTGGCAGCAGGTGGCCCAGGGGGTAGCGGGATTCCTTATCGTCGCGCGTGTAGCGGATGCCGCCGACGAGATCGAGATTGTCCGTCAGGTGGCCGGTGATCTGAGCGTATTCGGCGATGCTCACGGCGTTGCCGTCGCTGATCGTCCCGATTGGGGCTTTGGTAACAGGATTAATCGAGGGAAGAACGCCGCCGGGAGCCTCCGCGAGGACGGGATAACCGTCGGGGTAATGGAATTGCTCGTAGAAATAGAGCTGGCCCGCCGTGACGTCGACCCATTGGCTCTTATAGGTGAGATCGAATTCGTTGCTCAACTGGTGCTGGTTCACCTGTCCGAGGCTCGTGAACGGCAGGAAATCGGCGCCGTCCGGGGCGACGAGGGCGTTGCCGCCGTCCAGCTGGCTGGAGAAGTCTTGCTGCAGCCGGCGGTAGGCGACGATGTCCTTGAGCTGAATGTTGTCGGCCAGATCGTACGAGGTCGTCAGGCTTGCGCCATAGGTCTGCAAATAGACCTGGATGGCCTGCGAGTTGGACACTGCATCCTGCGGCGTCCGGCTGACCACGATCGTACCCCTGGAGTGATTGCCGAACGTGCCCGTGCCATAGGGTGGCGGGTAGGCAAGGTTGCCCACCTCCCCGATATCCAGAAGCTGAATCGCGGGCGGGGTCTCGTATTCGCCCGTATAGTCGAGCTTGACCTTGAAGGTCAGCCCCTCGATCGCGGGCGGGTCGTATCTGAGCGAGGCCATGAGCCCATCGGCGTCATGCGCGCCCAGGTCGCGCTGCGACAGGCCGGGCTTCACCGCGCCGAAGGTGAGCTTGCTCGGGTCGACATAGTGCCCGGCGTCCAGGTTCTTGATGTACCCGTCGTCCTGTGAATGGAGATACGTCAGCGACAGGCGGAAACCTGAGAGCTCGTCGAAGTCGAGCCGGGTCTTGTTGCGGATCTCTCCCAGATTGCCGAACGATAGATCCTCGGTGACGCCGAACTTGCCCGTGGGGTCCCTGGTGATGAAGTTGATCGCGCCGCCGACGGAGTCGCGTCCGTAGAGCGTGCCCTGCGGCCCGCGCAGCACCTCGATCTGCTGGACGTCGGCGAGGTCGAAGACCTGACCCGAGGCGCGGGCGACATAGACGCCGTCGACATAGATGCCGATGCCGCTGTCCGTCTGCACCGTGCCGGTATTGTTCGCCTCGATGCCGCGCAGCGTCATCCATGGGGTGGAGGAGCTGCCGTTCATCGACGCGCCCTGCATGATGAAGAGGTTGGGCACCGTGCCGGCGAGGTCCATCGCGTTCAGGATTCTGGCGTTCTGCAGGGTCAGGGGGCTCAGCGCGGTCACCGACACCGGGACCACCTGCTGATTCTCGCTGCGCTTCTGCGCCGTGACGACGATCTCCTCCAGGGTTCCCGCGGCCGCCGGCGCGCTGGTCTGCTGAGCCCGGGCGGCGTGATGACTCAGTGCGGCACCTGCCGCACAGGCCAATATTCCCATAATTTTATGAGTTTTCATGAATACCTCCCCATTTTCGCCCTTTTCGTGGGATCGTTGGCGATCTCTCAGGGCCGAAACAATAATGTTCATAAATTGAAAGACACGGCAAGGCGATGAAGCGCCGTAAATATCGATATCCGCGCGGTTTCCATGCGGTGGATGGGGACGCATGCGGGAGGCGCGGCACCACTACGACCGCGGCGACAAATTGTTCCTGGCAGCTGTTTTGTTCTAGCGGCGGCGCGGAGTCGTACCTATATCCCGGACCATGAACCTCAAGTCCGTTTTTCTGATCGTCGTTCTGGTTGCCATCCTGGGGGCCGCGCTGGCCTTTTCCTGGCATGTGTGGACCACTGTCGGCGCCGACCAGAGCCAGGGCGGCATGGCGATGAACGGCAACGGCGTGGCCGCCCTCATCATCGGCGCCGTCGCTACGCTGCTGGTGGGCGGCGGGCTGATGGCGCTGGTCTTCTACAGCTCCCGCCGCGGCTATGACGACGCCGCGGACCTCAAGCACCTGGACGAATAGGCGACACTCCGCGCTTGGTTCGGCCCGCGCATCCCGATAGTCTGCCCTGAAACCGGCCATAAGGCCGGGCCAAAAGGGAGGATTCCAGGGGATGGCCCATTCGAACGGTATTTCTCAAAGCATCTTACGCCGCCCGCTCGATCTCGGGCTGGTGATTTTCTTCGCCTTGTCCATTCTCTACGGCGCGCTGGACAGCCTGCCCGAGGCGCTGGGCTTCAAGGTCGCGCCGGACAGTCCCTGGCCGCCCTTGCGTTCGCTCTATAACTGGGCGGTGGTGCAGGAACC
>CAZNNJ010000866.1:0-2480 GCA_964574305.1 uncultured Rhodospirillales bacterium
TCGAGGCTGACGACACGATAACCGGACGCGGCCAACGCCTCGGCCGTGCCGCCCCAGGATTGCCTTGTCTGTCCGCCGCCATGCAGCAGGATGACGGGCGAACCGTCAGGCGTGCCGCCAATATCGGCGGCAATGCAGACGCCGCCCGCGCCCTCGAAAAAGCACGGCTCCATTATCCCGTCAGGTCGCCTCTACATAGAATTGCTTGGCCCAGCGCCGGAATGGAGCGATGGGGCCGTCACCGTCGCACAGGAACGGCCGCTCGCGATAGATCTTGTTCTCCCAGATCACGATATCGTCGGTCAGCTGCCGATTGACCTCGGTATAGAAGGCCTGGGCGATCCGCTCGACCTTGGGGTCGTTCTCCGGGTTTGTGTAATAGACCTGGAACACCTGCTCGGTCAGCTCGCTCTCGATCGGGCAATTGACCGTGACCATGCAGATTTCGATCAGCGTCTTGTAAAGCACGACGCCGAAGCCGTAGCCGTTCGAATACGTATCCAGTGTCCCTTCGACCGGCCCCCGCGAGCTCGGAAACAGCTGCTTGCTCTTCATCGAGATGCTTGGCCCGTCGAAGCTCAGCCCCTCGTACTGGGCGGCGCCGGGATGCTGGTGGATAGTCTGGAAATGGGCGGAATCGACCGTATTCTCGGCCATCTCCTGCAGGCAGGTCTTGATCATGTGCGACCGGCTGAGCGGGCCCTTGAACAGGCCGCTGTCGAGCTGCGGCACGGAAGGCAGATCGAACAGCGGCGCTACCCGGTTCGGGTGGTACCAGGCCATGAAGTTCCCGTAATGGCTCTTGGTCGGGAAGGTATAGAGGCACGCCCTTTCGTTCAGCCGGTTGGCATAGGGCACCGAGGCGACCGAGCCGTCGCCGTTGAACTGCCATTTGTGGAACGGGCACTGCACCGTGTTGCCGATCACCTTGCCGCCGACGCCGATATGGGCGCCCAGATGCGGGCAGTACGCCTCCTGCAGATGCAGCCCCCCGTCCTCGGCACGCCAGGCGATCAGGTCCTGTCCGAAGCGCCGGACGGTCCTGATTTCGCCCGGCGCGAGCTCGGCGGCATCCATGATGTAGAACCAGCCATAGGGTATTGGAAAATCATAGCGGCCCATCGGCATCCCCTTTGTCGGAGCAAGATACCGGATGTGCAAAAACTGACACATCCGTCAGTATTGTTGTAAAGGTCGGGCGCCCCGTCAGTCAAGAGGACCGCTGGGCGGCGGAGCGGTTTCGCCCGCATGCGGGTGGGGTAAATCCGATGGCGCTAAGGCCGGTTGGCGACGCGGCGGCTAAAATCCTCAGCCGCGGCTTCGAGCGGGGTTGGGTCTGCGGAGGTGAAGTGGGGATGGACGATGCGGCCGTCGCGGGTCAGCGCGGTGCCGGCGACGATCGGGTCGGACCAGTCGATCTTGAGCCCGCCCTCCTTGGCCACCATCGGCGAGAGGAAGGCCAGCAGGTTGCGGGCATAGAGCGCCGAGGCGTCGACGGCGATGCGGCTCGGCACGTTCCAGTGGCCGACGATCCGGACCCCGTGATGCTCGACCACCTCGCCGGGCCGGGACAGCGGGCAGTTGCCGCCCTGCTCAACCGCCAGGTCGACGATCACCGAGCCCGGCTTCATCGTCTCCACCATCTCCGCCGTCACCAGCACCGGCGCCTTGCGGCCCGGGATCAGCGCCGTGCAGATCACCACGTCCTGCTTGCGGATGGTCTCGGCGATCAGCAGCGCCTGGGCCCGCTTGTACTCGTCGCTCATCTCCTTGGCATAGCCGCCGGCGGTCTCGGCCTGCTGGCTCTCTTCGTTGTCGACCATGACGAAGGTCGCCCCCAGCGACTGCACCTGCTCGCGCGCCGCCGGCCGCACGTCGGTGGCCGAGACCACGGCGCCCAGCCGCCGGGCGGTGGCGAGCGCCTGCAGCCCGGCGACGCCGGTGCCCATCACGAACACCCGCGCCGGCGGCACCGTGCCCGCCGCCGTCATCATCATCGGGAAGGCGCGGCCGAACTCGTGCGCCGCGTCCAGCACCGCGCGATAGCCGGCGAGGTTGGCCTGGCTCGACAGCACGTCCATCGCCTGCGCCCGGGTGATGCGCGGCACCAGCTCCATGGCGAAGGCATCGATCCGCCGCCGGGCATAGTCGCGGATCGCCTCCGGCGTCCGGTACGGGTCCAAGAGCGCGATCAGCAGCGCCCCCGGCCGGATCATCGCCAGCTCGTCCAGCCCCTCCGCCGCAGAGAGCGGCCGCTGGACCTTCAGCACGATGTCGGCATTGCCCAGGGTCTGCGTCTCCTCCGCCGCGATCACCGCCCCGGCCGCCCGGAACGCCGCGTCGGTGATCGCCGAGCCCAGACCGGCCCCAGCCTCGACCACCACATCGAACCCCAGCGGGATCAGCTTCTTCACCGTATCGGGCGTCACCGCAACGCGCCGCTCATGCGCGCGCCGCTCCTTCGGAATGGCAAGCTTCAT
>CAZNNJ010000867.1:0-2473 GCA_964574305.1 uncultured Rhodospirillales bacterium
GGCGCCTCGGCGGCCCTGGAAGCCCGCCGCGCCGGCCTGGATGTGCTGGCGCTGGAGCGGGCCTCGGCCGGCGGCGGGTCGAGCGCGCTTTGCGGCGGCTTCATCTATCTGGGCGGCGGCACGCGGGTGCAGAAGATGAACGGCTTCGACGACACCGCCCTGGACATGTTCAACTATCTGATGGCGATGACCCCCAACCCGGACGAGGAGAAAATCCGGCTCTATTGCGAGCAGAGCCTCGAGCATTTCGACTGGCTGGAGCGCCAGGGCATCGTCTTCAACGACGGCTTTTACCCCGACAAGCATTTCGAGCATCCAACCGAGGACGGGCTCGCCTGGACCGGCAACGAGAAAGTCTGGCCGTTCAGCGAACAGGCCCGCCCCTTCCCGCGCGGCCACAAGGTGACCATCCCCGGCGGCCAGCAGGAGCTGGGCATGGGCGGCAAGAAGCTGATGGACACGCTGATCGCCCGGGTAACCGAGGCCGGCGTGCGCATCGTCGTCGACGCCAACGCCAAGGCGCTGATCGTCGACGACGACGGCCGGGTGGTCGGTGTGAAGTACAAGGTCTTCGAGGGCGACCGCTATGTGCGCGCGAACAAGGGCGTGCTGATCTCGACCGGCGGCTTCGGCATGAATAAGGAGATGGCGCTGCAATATTCGCCGCTGCTGGCGGACGAGCGGGTGAATATCGTCGGCTGCACCTATGCCAACGGCTCGGGCATCGAGATGGGGCTGGCGGCCGGCGGGGTGATGCAGGATATCGGCTATCTGCTGACCTGCCCGTTCTACCCGCCGACCAGCCTCTTGAAGGGCGTCCTGGTCAACCGCTACGGCAAGCGCTTCGTCGCCGAGGACAGCTATCACGGCCGCACCATCGGCGCCTGCCTGCTGCAGCCCGACTACAAAGCCTATCTGATCCTCGACAACGCCACCTTCCAGAAGCCTGAATTCGGCCAGCAGACCTTGGTCGATGCCTGGGAAACCGTGGAGGAGATGGAGCGCGACCTCGGCATGCCGGAAGGGTCGCTGCAGAAGACCATGGCCGACTATAACCGCCATGCCGAGCATCACGAGGACCCTGAATTCCACAAATACCACGACTGGATCCAGCCGCTGGTCGAGCCGCCCTATGCCGCGCTCGACACCTCGCTGGGCGCGGCCTGGTTCAGCGGCTTCTCGCTCGGCGGCCTCGCCACCAACGCCAAGGCCCAGGTGCTGGACGCCACCGGCAAGCCGATCCCCGGCCTGTATGCCGCCGGCGCCGCCGCCACCAACATCGCCAAGGACGGCATGGGCTATTCCAGCGGCACCTGCGTCGGGGAGAGCACCTTCTTCGGGCGGCAGGCGGGGATACACGCAGCGGCGGCATGAACCTGTAACCTTGCGGGAATGTCGGCGAAATCAGTCTCATGAACGGACTGATTTCCCGGCTTCTCCAGCCTGCCCCAGGCGTTCCATTCGATTGGTACGCCATCCCGCTCCGCCTGATCGTTGGCTACGGCTTCATGGAGCATGGCTATGCCAAGCTCGCCCGCGGGCCCGAGTCCTTTGTCCATATCCTCGCCGCGCTGGGCGTGCCGATGCCGGATTGGGCGGCCGGGGCGAGGATCCTGGTCGAACTCTTCGGCGGCCTGGCGATCCTTCTAGGTGCACTCACCCCGCTTGCCAGCATCCCGATGATCGCCGTGCTGCTGGTGGCGATCGTCACGGTCCACCTGCCCAACGGCTTCAGCTCGATCAAGCTTCAGTCGGTCGGCGCCGACGGCGCCCATTTCGGCCAGCCGGGATATGAAACCGACCTGCTCTATATGGCGGCGCTGATCGCGCTGGTGATCGGTGGATCGGGCCCGCTGGCCCTGGATCGGCTTATCGTCCGCCGATGGCTTTCCCGGGCGACCTGACGAAATTCAGGAAGGCCCTCAGCGCCGCCGGGGCTTGGCGGCGGCATATCGGCCTCGATCGTTTCGCCCAGCCGCACCCCGGCATCGAAGCCGGCGGCAACGATGTCGATCATCGCATTGTCGACCACCACCTCGACATTCACATCCGGATACAGGCGCTGGAAGCGCATTACCGTCGGCGGCAGCGCAAGCTTGGCGGCCGCGCGCGAGGCGTAGGATGGGCTGAGCGGAGCGAAGCCCATCGTCCTCCGCCATGAACGGTGGGCTTCGCTCCGCTCAGCCCATCCTACTTTATTCTGGTTTCCCCAGCCCGAATTCCGCCCGCATCGCCCACAGCGCATCGTCGGGATTCCGGCTCGCCATCGCCCAGTTGGCGCTCAGCGGATTGCCGTCCGGCACGGCGGCGCCGCTCAGCGTCTCGGCGATGCAGATACGGCGGGCGATCCGCCAATGCCCATCCCGCCGCTCGAAGCGGTCGATATAGCGGCCGAGCGACCGCATATCGAGCTTCCCCGCCTCCGGCGCGCCGGCGCCGATCAGTGCGGTCCGCCTTATCGCCGGCCGGGCGG
>CAZNNJ010000868.1:0-2466 GCA_964574305.1 uncultured Rhodospirillales bacterium
TTGTGTAAGGTAATAATACGATCTTGCGGCGTTGGTACAAAATAAGTAGTTGGGGTACCTCTTCCGGTTATCGGTCACAGAAAAATCACATGATACATTCGCGCCGGAATTCACTGCTTTGGTACTGAATTTTCGTTGTTTCCGCAGAATCAAGCGTGGCCGAGTGCCTGTTTGGTCTATCAGTGTCCATATTGGGTTAACAATAAATTTATCCTGTAAAATGTCGAGTTGGTACTCTGAGATTAAACCTATATAGATCACATGGAGGAAACGATAGCCGGTTGCGCGGGTGCAATATTTATTGAATTCTTGTATAATTATGGGTAATGGTACGTTGATCTCCTCAGAAGCCGGAAAACGGTCGTATATACACGAAATGAGGCGAGGAGATTCAGATCTATATTTATAAGGCCGCGTGGCCTTCCCGCTTCCATTTTCGATCATGGCAGGTGCACCCGATGAGCAAGCCCGCACCCGATGGCGCGTCCCCCCCCGCATGGAAAGATGGGTGGCAGTGATCGGCTCGGGGCCGAGATCGTGACGATGCGTATTCGGGATGTCTTTCAGAGCCCTTCCGGCAATGTCGAAACCGGGTCGCCCGCCCGGGGCTTTGTCGCCCGCCAGTCGCGGCCCAGCGACATTGCGCGCTCGCTGGCGGTTCACCGCTGGATGTTCGATCGTTCCTAATTGCAACTCGTGCATAGTCCAGATCCGGTAAGCTGTGCCGTACTAGGCTTCAGTCGCGAAAGGGCGGTAGCGGGTCGGGTCGCCGCGGTTTCGCGTTTGAGCAGGTGCTCAACTCAATCTTCCCGGTCAATTCAGCCTGACTTCTGGGACGCCGCAGCGTCGCTCGAATTGACTTCGCTGCAATTAAATAGAATTTTATGCAAAGTGTCAATAGGTCGCAGGGTTTTGTATGGCAGCCGCCGCCATCGGCCCAGTGTTCGGCGTTAAAACAAAGATCTAGGAGGTGCAGCCGTCTGGTGCTGGCCATCCAGGTCGCTGCGGCGAAAGACGGAATCGAGCAGCCGTCCCGCTTTGGCTCGGATCGGCAAGTTGCGGAACGGCCAGATTATGCCCGCGATGACGCCCGGCCGCTCGCCCGGCACCAGGCCGGCTATCGGAAACTCATCCTTGCCGGGGATCCACGCGGTCCCGAAGATCACGTCCCAAATCGGAAAGACGGCGGCGAAATTCTTGTCGAAATGTTCCGGCTGAATCGAATGGTGGATCCGGTGCCATTGGGGCCCGTTGATCCATGTCGAAAAGCGTCCGAGATGAAGCCGGACATTGAGATGCGCGCATCCGTTGGGCAGAAAGCCGAGGAAAAGGGCGGTCGTCACGATCTCCGGCGGCGTCTTGAGCAGGATGGCGACGACCGGGAAAAAGGCGCCGTTGATTGCGGTCTCGAGCCATAGATGGCGTGCGCCCGTGACCAATGTCAGGGCTTCGGCGCTGTGGTGAAGCGAATGCATCGCCCACAAGGCGGGCACCATGTGCGACAGTCTGTGGCTCCAATAGCCGTAAAGGTCGCTGATCAGCAGGAAGGCGGCCAGCGACAGTGCGAAATGTAGCGTCGTGTCGGCGCGCAGCGTGAACAGACCGCCGCCGGCGGCGTTGACGAGTGCGGTCGCCGATATCGCCACGGCCGGCTTCACCAGCCAGGTGATGAAGGCATTCGCCGTGACCAGCTTGAAATCCGTCAGGACCTCGGAGCTGGGCTGGTTCACCTCGGCCGGCCATCTTTTTTCGAATTGGCGCGCGATCATGACCATCGCGCCGAGCGAGCCGAGAATGAACAGGGTGCTGCGCCAATCGAAGCCGAGAAGATGTTCCATCGGCGTTATCCCGCGGCCCGCGACAGCCGCAGCCGGCGGCGCAGCGGCCATACGAGGCCGTCGATGATGCCGGAGGGCTTTTCCCCACCTGCAAGGCCGGTTGCGGGCCATTCGTCCGCTTCGGGGCGCCAGACGGTGCCGAATAGAATGTCCCAGAAGGGCAGAAAGTCGGCGAAGTTTCTATTGGCGTGGGCCTGGCGCGCGGAGTGGTGGATCCGGTGGTATTGCGGGTTGTTGACCCACAGGGAGAACGGCCCCAGCTCGACGCGGACATTCAGATGCGCGCAGGAATCCACCAGGAGATAAAGCAGGGCGGCAGTCCCGGACACGGACGCCGGCACGGCAAAAATCCAGGCCGTCAGCGGAAACAGGAAAGCACGCTTCAGCGGCCCCTCGAACCAGAAGTGCCGGCCCCCCGTGCTGACGGTCAGGGCCTCGCTGCTATGGTGCAGGGAGTGCATCGCCCACATCGCCGGGATCTGGTGCTGTGCCCGGTGAAACCAGTACAGCATCAAGTCCAGCGTCACGATGTAGACGATCAGCGACGGAACGAACCGCCATCCCTCCGTTTCCAGCCGGATCAGGCCCATGCCGCTGCTGCCGGCAAATATCGCGGGTGCCAGCGCCA
>CAZNNJ010000869.1:0-2464 GCA_964574305.1 uncultured Rhodospirillales bacterium
CGGCCGGTTGATCGAGGTCGATTAGTGGTTTGAGCTGGCCAACGACCTGAAGAGGGACCGTCTGCAGGAAGTGAACTTCCGGTTCGGGCCGGACGATTACGGCATATTCGGCACCTATCTCTTCGCCGGCCAGGTCGTGCTGCCGCCGGCGACGGTCTTCGGCGTTCCGATCAACCCGAACCTTGCCGCCGCCGAACGTAACGAACTGACGATGGCGGCCTATTACAAGTTCGACCAGAACTGGTCGATCACCGCCGGCGGGACCGCGGAGCTGACCCATCCTAGGGCGGTGCTGCGCTATTCCGTGAGCGCAGGCTATACCGACGACTGCTCGTCCTTCACGCTCAATCTGAGCCACGACCAGACGCAGTTGATCGGCGGCACGTCAGGCACCGCCGTGTCGCTGGTGTTTTCGCTCAAGAACCTTGGAATTTTCGCGACGCCGAGCATACACTGAGTTCGCGCCTGCTTGTCCTGGCGAATAATCACAATTTCGGTACGTCGATCTCAGCATTCGACAGTCCACGACCATGGAAGGAAACATCTCATGCGCTTTCTGACCTTTACGGTGATCTCGGCGATGGCGCTCGGCTGTGCCGGCGCGGCGATGGCCGGCGGCGATTCCAGCAATGCCTATCAGTTCAGCTTCACCTCGATCGACGGCAAGCCGATGTCGATGGCGGATTTCAAGGGCAAGACGGTGCTGGTGGTGAACACCGCCTCCCAGTGCGGCTTCACCCCGCAATATTCGGCGCTGGAAGCGGTCTACAAGAAGTACAAGGACAAGGGCTTGGTCGTGGTGGGCGTGCCATCCAACGATTTCGGCGGCCAGGAGCCGGGCTCCAATGCCGAGATCAAGAAGTTCTGCGAGGGCAATTACGACGTCGATTTCCCGCTGACCACCAAGTACGACGTGAAGGGCGACACGGCCCATCCGTTCTATAAATGGGCCGCGGCCACCGGCGGCGACGCGGCGGTGCCGAAATGGAATTTCCACAAGCTGCTTATCGACAGCAAAGGTAACCTGGTAGCCGAATTCCCGACCAAGACCAAGCCCGACGCCGACGACGTCACCAAGGCCATCGAAACCTCCCTGGCCGGCAAGGGCTGATCGATTTAGCGCTCCGCGCCGAGTTCGGAATGACGAACCCTCCCCTCACCGGGAGGGTTTTTCATTTGTAGGATGCGTAGAACGCAGCGGAACCCATCGGAATTTTAGCCACAGATGACACAGATGAAGTCAGATGGAATTTCTTCCGCCGAAGGCGGGAAAATCCGATTTGATCTGTGTCATCTGTGGCTAAACTCTTATTCGTCCTATGGCTTCCGCGAGGCCGTGTAGGCCACGATGTCCACGATGTCGGCCGGGGTCAGGTCGCGGACGACGCCTTGCATCAGTGGGCTCCACAGGCCCGCGCGGGCGCCGTGCTGGAAGTCGTAGAGCTGGCGGACGAGATAGCTGGGTGAGCGGCCGGCGAGGCGCGGCACCGGGCCCAGCCCCTTGAGGTCGGCGCCATGGCAGGTACCGCAGGGCGTGGTCCTGCCGCCGCCGGTCCTGACCAGCGTCTCGCCGCGGGCGATGCTGCCCGGCGGCACATAGGCGACGAAACCCGAACCGGAATCGCGCAACTCGGTCTCAGCGACATTCTCAGGCGTCTCGACGATGCGCTGGCCGATCGGCTCGGTAGCCCCGCCGTCATCGGGCACCAGCATGTAGCCGGCGACATGGGTCTTGGGCACCGTCGCCGCCTCGACTACGCGGATCCAGGGCCGGGGGACGAGGCCGGCGAAATAGTCCGCCGCCGCCTTCACCTCCTCGTCGGTCGCCGCTTTGGCGATGTTGTCCATCAGGCCGGGCGGCACCAGCCTGGGGTCGGAACTGACCCTGGCACCGCTGCGGAAATCCGCGACCTGCTGGACGATATAGGCGGCGGGCAGCCCGGCCAGCCCGGCATTCTCGGGCCGGCCCTGCCCGTTGGGCAGGTGGCAATAGCCGCAGGAGATCACCCCGGGCTTGCGCCCGTGCATCACGATATCGGGCGCGGCGGGGTGGTTGTCGGGATGCCAGTCCGGCACGTTGAAGGCGTCCCGCACCTCGGTCAGGGTGAGGCCGGCCGTGCTGCCGGCCACATGCTTCACCGTACCGTCGTCCGCCGGCGCGGCGGGCCTGGGGCCCGGCGGTTTGTTGGCGAAGGCCCAGGCGGGAAGATCGTCGGCGCGGGCATGAGCCGCGAGCGCCGCTGCCAGCAGCAAGATTCCGAGCGATATCCGCACCCTGTCCTCCCCGGTCCCGTCCCTTGCCGCCGAGTTACGCCCTTGCCGCGCAGCGATTCAACTGTAGATATCGCCGGATGGCCGAAACCGACCTCACCACCCTGATCCGCGCGATGAGCCCACGCCTGCAGCCGGGCGTGTTCGTCTTCGCCACCGTGGAGACGGCGCCCACAGGGATCGACACGCTGAT
>CAZNNJ010000870.1:0-2449 GCA_964574305.1 uncultured Rhodospirillales bacterium
CGCCGGCCTCGGCCGCCGCGGTGCTGCCCAGGCTCAGCCGGGCCACGCGCCTCGATATTCCGCTCGGCCATATCGGCATGGTGGTCGGACGCCATGCCGAGCGGTCGCTATGGACGCCGCTCGCCGCGTGGATGCGGGAGAACGGCTCGGCATAGGAGCGTTGCTGCATTGCAACTTGCCAACGCGCGTGGGCCGCTCCTAATTAAGATGACACTCTTTGTCTCGGAGACTGCCCCATGAGCGACATCGTCATCGCCTCCGCCGTCCGTACGCCGATCGGCGCTTTCAACGGCGCGTTTGCCGGGTTGACCGCGCACCAGCTGGGCACGGTCGCGGTCGAGGCCGCGCTGTCGCGCGCCGGCATCGCGCCGACCGAGGTCTCGGAGGTCGTGCTGGGTCAGATCCTGACGGCCGCCGAGGGCCAGAACCCCGCGCGCCAGACGTCGATGGCGGCGGGCATCCCCAAGGAAGTGACCGCCATGACCATCAACAAGGTCTGCGGCTCGGGCCTGCGCGCGGTGGCGCTCGGCTATCAGGCGATCAAGGCCGGCGACAGCACGATCGTCGTCGCCGGCGGGCAGGAGAACATGACCCGCGCGCCGCATGCCGCGTACCTGCGGGCCGGCGTCCGCATGGGCTCGGCCGAGTTCGTCGACACGATGATCCGCGACGGGCTGTGGGACATCTTCAACGGTTATCACATGGGTATCACAGCGGAGAACGTGGCCGAGCAATATCAGGTCACCCGCGCCGACCAGGACGAATTCGCCGTCTTGAGCCAGAACAAGGCCGAGGCCGCGATCAAGGCCGGCCGTTTCAAGGATGAGATCGTCCCGGTCACCGTTCCGGGCGGCAAGGCCGGCGACAAGATCGTCGATACCGACGAGTATCCGCGTTTCGGCGCCACGATCGAGGCGATGGGCAAGCTCAGGGGCGCCTTCAAGAAGGACGGCACGGTCACCGCCGCCAACGCTTCCGGCATCAATGACGGTGCCGCCGCGCTGGTGCTGATGACGGCCGACGAGGCCGCGCGCCGCGGCATCGCACCGCTGGCCCGGATCGCCTCATGGGCGACGGTCGGCGTCGATCCCTCGATCATGGGCATCGGCCCGATCCCGGCGTCCCAGGCCGCCCTGGCCAAGGCCGGCTGGTCGGTCGCCGATCTCGACCTGATCGAGGCCAACGAGGCCTTCGCTGCCCAGTCCTGCGCCGTCGCCAAGACGCTGGGCCTGCCGGCGGAAAAGGTGAATGTGAATGGCGGCGCGATCGCGCTCGGTCACCCGATCGGCGCCTCGGGCGCCCGCGTGTTGGTGACCCTGCTGCACGAGATGGGCAAGCGCGACGTGAAGAAGGGCCTCGCCACGCTTTGCATCGGCGGCGGCATGGGCATCGCCATGTGCGTCGAGCGGTAGGCGATATCTCGTAGGGTGGGCTGAGCGCAGCGAAGCCCACCATCCAGCGCGTTGAACGGTGGGCTTCGCTGCGCTCAGCCCACCCTACTTCACTTCAGCGGTTTGCGGAACTTCAGCACGAAATTGTCAGCCTCGCCGATGGCGACGTACTTGGCCCGGTCCTTGGTCCCCAGCGTCAGGTCGGGCGGCAGGGTCCAGACCCCTTCCGGATAGTCCTTGGTGTCGCGCGGATTGGCATTGACCTCGGACGCGCCGACGTACTCGAAGCCGGCCTTCTTGACCGTCTCGATCGTGTAATCCTGCCGCACATAGCCGGATTCGGCCTTCGGGTCCTGCGGCTTGTCGGTGGAGGCGCGGTGATCCTCGATCCCCAGGATGCCGCCCGGCTTCAGCGCCGCATAGAAGGCGGCCAGCGCCTGCGGCGCCATGTCGTTGCCCACCCAGTTGTGGAAGTTGCGGAACGTCACCACCAGGTCGGCCGACCCCGGGGGAGCGATATTGCTCATATTGTTCCCAAATTCGCTCACCTTCACATTGCCGTAGATCGCCGTGTTCGCGTCCAGCTTGGCCTGAAAGGTGGCGGCTGCCTTGGCGGTGCGCTCGCTCAAGGTCCGCGGCAGGATGGCGGCGTAGTAGGTGCCGCGATCATGGAGGTAGGGGCCCAATATCTCGGTCCAATAGCCGCCGGCCGGCCAGATTTCAACCACAGTCATGTCGGGCTTCAGCCCGAAAAAACTCAGCCCCTCAACCGGATGGCGCGCTTCGTCCCGGGCGGCCAAAGCAGGCCTGCCCCCACCTTCGGCCAAACCCCTTTCCCACGCGGGATCGGGGGGCTGCTGGCGTGCCAGGCCGTAGCAGTCCTGGTCTTCGCGGCTGGTCTCGTACTTCGCCGCGCAGTTTTCCGCCGTCATCGCCATCGTGCAGCCGCAGTACGGATCGAGCAGCGCTTCCCAGAGGTAGTCTTCGAGCTTGCCCTGCCCGAGCTTCAGGCCGGTGCGCAGCCCGCGAATGACGTGCGGCGCCTGGCTCATGCTCTC
>CAZNNJ010000871.1:0-2201 GCA_964574305.1 uncultured Rhodospirillales bacterium
AGGGTCAGGTTGTTCGGGACATTGCCGTTGGAGGAGTCGGTACCGGCAAGCGCGGGGGCAAGCGTGCCGGCATGGGCGATGACGGCGTTGGTCGCCGTGTCGATCACATAAAGCCGGTCGGAATTGTCGGCGGTGGCGTAAAGCCGCGTGCCGGCCCGGTTCAGCACCAGCTTGTTCGGATTGCCCTCGACTGGAATCCGGGTCTTCACCGCCGGCTTGCCGGTACTGAGGTCGACGACGACGATCTCGCGGTCGCGCAGGCTGGCGACATAGGCGGTGTTGTTACCCCTGACCGCGACGGAAAGAGGAAACTCCCCGCCTGGGACACCGCTCTGGGCAGCGTTGCTGCGTCCCGGGCGCAGGTCCAGATCGAATACGGCGCGGGTCACCGGATTGATCACGCTGATCGAATCGTTCTCCAGATTGGCGACGACCAGCCGCTTGCCGTTGGCATAGGTGGCCATCCCGGCGGCAAGCGGGCTGACCGCCGCGCCGAAGCCCGGCAGGGAGAACAGGCCGTTCCCGGCCGGAATGGTCTTGCTGCCATAGGCGGTGTGGTTGAGCTTGATCGGCGTGCCGGCCTCGGCCCAGAGACCGGCTGTCTTCTGGAAGACATGGACATTGTCGTCCTGCCCGCCCGCGACATAGAAGGCCGAGCCGTCCGGCGCCCAGGCCACGCCGCAGAACGCGTTCGGAACGGGCAGCGCCTGCATCTGCACCGGTGTGCCGGTGGCGATGTTGTAGACGAAGACGAATTCGGACTGGGTCGCCGGATCGCTGTCCTTGTTGTAGCCGGTGGTCAGGACCAGCAGGGTCTTGCCGTCCGGGCTGACCGCCGTCGTCACCGCCTGGCCGACCAGATAGTTCGGAGACGACTTGAGGCCCGGATTCATCGTCTGGAAGACGGAGCCGGGGGCGGCGGTCGGCGTGATTGCCTGCCCTGTCGGTAGAGGCGTCGAGGCCGGCGCCGCCAGAGCAGGCCGGCTGCAACCCGGGGCAGTGGCGAGAAGCGCCGCAAGACAGACGCCTGCACGATAATGGTTCACGACCGGCTCCTTGTTTGCGCGTGGATGCGTGTTCGAAAGCGCCGGAGGGGCGATTCGAACGTCGATGGACTGCTTACCGGCGATGTGTGACGTTCTGATGAACGGACGGTCCGTTTATGCGCCGCGGCGGCATGGATGGCTCTCCAAGGAAGCGTTGACAGGCAACAGCGGGCGGTGCGACTGTCGCCCGCGAATACCGGGGCGAATCTCGTCTCGGCACGCCTCTTTTCATGACGGCCATGACACGATCCTTTCCCCCCCGAACCGTGCGGCGCCTGGCGCTGGCGGGTTGCGTTCTTCCGCTTGTCCTGGCGGGCTGCCAGCCGATCATCGCCAACCGCGGCAACATGCTGGATGAGGAACGCATCACCCAGGTGAAAGCGGGCTCGTCCTCGAAGAACGACGTGTTCGAGGCGCTGGGCTCGCCCAGCATCGTCTCAACCTTCGACGACAATACCTGGTACTATGTCGGCCAGAGGACCGAGCGTGAGGCCTTCTTCAGGCCTGAGATCACCGACCGCAAGGTCATCGCCGTGCAGTTCGACGACACCGATCATGTCAAAGCGCTCGACCGCATCGGCCTGGAAGAGGCGGTGGATGTCGAGCCGCTGGAGCAGACCACCCCGGCAGTCGGCCGCGACATCACCTTCATGGAGCAGCTGATCGGCAATATCGGCCGGCCCAGCTCGAAGAAAAAGAAAAAGGGTGGCGACGATCAGGGCGGCTGATCGCCTGCGGCCTGCCTTCGACATTTCGTCGCTCAATATTACCAGCATCACAAAAGGTCGTCATGCCCGGGCTTGACCCGGGCATCCACGCGACCTGTGCCTGGAACTGGAATTTTTGCACTTTCGGCCCGCCGTGGATGCCCGGATCAAGTCCGGGCAGGACGAGTTGAGGTTTTGAGGACTTCATAAATCATCGCGAACGCAGGCAATAAAAAAAGCCCCGCTGCCTTGCGACAGCGGGGCTTTTCGTTTGCGCTGCCTTACTTGCCGACCGCGGCGATGATCGCGAGCAGCAGGATGGCGACGATGTTAATGATCTTGATCATCGGGTTGACGGCCGGGCCGGCCGTGTCCTTGTAGGGGTCGCCGACCGTTTCGCCGGTGACCGCGGCCCTTTGGGTCTCCGACCCCTTGCCCCCGTACTTTC
>CAZNNJ010000871.1:2211-2447 GCA_964574305.1 uncultured Rhodospirillales bacterium
GCCGCGACGGCGAGGGAGACGAGCGCAACTGCGCCGACGCTGGCAAGCGCGCCGACGACGAGGCCGAGCCGCTTCATGGGTGAAGGGTGCCTGGCTCGGCGAAGCCGCGCCAGGCACCTGCGGCTCTAGCCGTGGATCGAGATCAGCAGCGGGATGATCAGGATCGCGACGATGTTCGTGATCTTGATCATCGGGTTGACCGCCGGGCCGGCCGTGTCCTTGTAGGGGTCGCCGAC
>CAZNNJ010000872.1:0-2446 GCA_964574305.1 uncultured Rhodospirillales bacterium
GCGTTCAGCATATGGGGTGGGGGCGGGGCGGTGACGGCGATCGGGTCCTTGGTTGGGTAGAGCGGAACGACGACGCCGCGCGAATGCAGGTTCAGCGGCACGCCCTCCTGCGGGCGGCCATAGACCGGGTCGCCCAGGATCGGGCAGCCGATGGCGGCGGCGTGGACGCGGATCTGGTGGGTGCGGCCGGTGCGCGGATGAAACTCGACCCAGCTGAGGCCGCCCGCGCTGCCCATGACCTTATAGTCTGTGATCGTCTCCAGGCCCGCCGGGTCGGGGAACATGCGCCAATGATCCTTGCGCGTGACCTTCAGCAGCGGCAGGTCGATCCGCCCCTCCACCTCGCCGGGCATGCCCTCGACGACGGCCCAATAGGTCTTCTCGACCCGCCCGTTCTGGAACAGCTTGCCCAGCCGGGCCAGCGCCTTGCGGTGCCGCCCCAGGATCAGGCAGCCGCTGGTGTCGCGGTCCAGCCGGTGGGCCAGCGCCGGCAGGCGGGGCAGGCCGAAGGTCAGCGCCGGGAAATACTGCTCCAGGTTCGCTCCGCCGCCCGGCCCTTGATGCACCGGCACCCCGGCCGGCTTGTCGATCACCAGCATCATGGCATCGCGGAACAGCACCCGCCCGACCAGGAAATCGGGCGGGAACGCGGCGGATTGGGCTTTGGCGGGGAAAAGCGGCACCGGAGATCTCTAATCCCCGGGTCGCGCCTGTTCAAGATCGCCAGAGGGACGGTCACTTGCCGGATACCGTATTCATGATATGCGCCGGACCAAACCTTGAGTTCGGCTCAGAACGCGCGGTTCTGTGTTGCGCCCCGCCGCCCGCTGTGTCCTAATCGCGGCCGTTCGAATGACCGCCGGGCAAAGGCGGCAGACCATCGGGAAGCGGGGAAAATTCATGACGGCCGTGTCCGAAGACAGCCATTCGTTTCTATTCCGGGCACTGCGCATGATCGTGCTGCTGTCGGCGCCAGTGATGGCCGGCATGGTGCAGCTGGCGGTGATTCCGGCGCAGACAGGCATGGCCGCGTATTTCTCCGCGCGGGGCGTCGATGGCGCTTTCGCCGCGCAGAACGTCATGACCATTGCCGCGCCGGCGATGGCGTTCGGCGCGCCGCTGATCGGCTGGCTGGCCGGAAAGCTGGGCAAGCGCAACACGCTGATCGCCGCGATGCTGATCTATGGCCTGTCCGGCATCGCCGGGGCCTATGCGCCCGATCTCTATACGTTGCTCGCCTCGCGGCTGATCCTCGGGATCGCCGCCGCCGGCTATATCACCATTTCCGTCTCCTATATCGGCGAGTACTACCCCGGCGAGGGCGCGCGCGACCGGCTGCTTGGCTGGTTCGCCGTGGTCGGCGGCGGCGGATCTCTTGTCGTGCTCTATGTCGCCGGTCTGCTCACCAAGATGGGCGACTGGCATTCGCCTTTCGCCCTCTACGGCGTCGCCTTGCCGCTGATGGCGATGGCCGTGTTCCTGATCCGTGAGGTTCGCCGGCCCGAGATGGCAGCGGCCGGTGCGGCTGCCGGATCGGATTCGATCTGGGGTGCCTGGGGTATCTACGCGCTGATCACGCTGATCGCGATCTCGATGTACGCGGTCACCATCCAGGGCGCCTACGTCATGGCCGGCGGAGGCATCACCGACCCGTCGACCCAGTCGAACGTCATGCTGCTGTCGACCGTCGGCAGCATGGTCGGAGCCTATCTCTTCCGCTTCGTGCGGCCGGCGCTCGGCTTCCACTTCACCCTGGCGCTGACCTGGGCGGTGCTTGCCTTCGGCAATATCGGCTTCGTCTCGACGACGAATGTCTACCTCCTGGCGGCCTGCGCCGGGCTGGTCGGGGCGGGCAGCGGGCTGATGCAGCCTCTGACCCAGACAAGGGTGCTCAACATGGTCTCGCCGTCCGCCACCGCGCGGGCGATGGGCATGGCGCTGGGCTGCATCTTCCTCGGCCAGTTTCTGCACCCCTTCGTCATGAAGCCGCTGACCGACGCCTTCGGGCTCAACGGCGCGGTCTTCTGGCTGGGCGCCGCCTCGGCAGCGGCTGCGGTGATCGCCGCGCTGTGGCGGCTCAGGGGCGGCGAGGTCCGCGCCGCCGCCTGATTTCGCGCTCAATAAGGGAGCATCGCCATGGCCGTTTCCGACACCCAGGGTTCGGCGCTGTATCGCGCCATGCGCATGGTCGTGCTCATGGGCGGGGCGATCCTCGCCGGCATGGTGCAGTTGGCGATCCTGCCGGCGATGCCGCAGATGGGGGCGCATTTCGCCGGTGCCGGCAGCGACGGCACGCTGATCGCGCAGAACGTCACCACTATTTCCGCCCTGGCGATGGGCTTCGGCGGCCCGCTCGTCGGCTGGGTCGCCGGCCGGTTCGGCAAGCGCGGGGTGCTGCTGATCCCGGCCCTCACTTACCGCATCGCTGGTTCGATCGGCCCCCATG
>CAZNNJ010000873.1:0-2441 GCA_964574305.1 uncultured Rhodospirillales bacterium
GCCGAGCGCCCCGGTCGCGCCGCCGCCAACGGTTGAGCCGGCGACGCCGCCGGCTGCCCCGCCCGAGGCGGTGGCGAGCGTCGTGTCGGCGCTGATCTGCACCGCGCGCACGCCGACAACGACCCCCTGATCGACCTTGTTCGCCTGCTGGGCGGCATTGCTGGCATAGGTGTTCGGTGAATAGTCGGGGGCGCAGCCACTCAGCAGGGCATAAGACACGGCGGCCATGCCGATCGCGAGGCCGGGGCGCAAAGGGCGGTACATGATGGATCGCTCGATCATGGCGGTTGCGGGAACGCGGATTGTCCTAGTCACAGAATGTGGCAGCTCTATGGAACCGTTCACGCACATAAGGCCTTTGGCGCCGCAGCGCCAGGGCGGTTCCGCTATCGCGCCCACGAAATCCGGTTGCGGCATTCCGGCTCTGCGTACACACTCGCGCGGATTCAAGTTCGGGTGAGCCTGATGGCGTGGCGTGATTTGTATTTTTATTGGCGCGACCGCCATGTCGACGGCCGGCCGCCCCGCCGCGCCGATATCGATCCGCCGCTCGACATTCCGAAATTGCTGCCGAACCTGATCATCTACGACCGCATCGACGGCGATTTCCGCGTCAGGCTGGCCGGCAGCGAGATTGTCCGCCGCGGCGGGCGCGACGCCACCGGCCGGAAGCTCAGCCAGGACATGGCCGGCTATGAAGGCATCGTCACGCTGATCGAATTCCTGGGGCGTATCTTCGCGACCGGTACACCGGTGATCTATTCCGTGGCGCGCAGCGACGCGGGAGCGTTCGGCGCCATCGGTATATTGCTGCCGCTGGCGGGCGTCGAGGGAACGGTGGAGATGGTGCTGGGCGGTGTATTTTATCGTCTGACCCGCACCGGCGCGCCGGCCGAACCGTGGACGCCCGGCGCGCTGAACGAACTGTCCCTCACCCATATGCTCGAACAGAATATCGAGATGTTTCGTTGAGCGCGGACAGCGATGCGATCATCCGCACGCTCGGTCTGAAGCCGCACCCGGAAGGCGGGTTCTATGCCGAGACCTGGCGCGATCCCGCACCGGACGGCAGGCGCGGAGCCGGCACCGCCATCTATTATCTGCTCCGCGCCGGCGAGATATCGGCTTGGCATCGGGTCGACGCGGCGGAAATCTGGCATTGGTATGCCGGCGCGCCGCTGAAGCTCAGCCTGTCCGATGACGGGCGGGAACTGCGGGAGGTGACGCTCGGCCCGGACGTGATTGCCGGCCAGCGCCCCCAGGCGATCGTGCCGCCGCATGGCTGGCAGAGCGCGGAAAGCACAGGCGCCTGGACCCTGGTCGGCTGCACCGTCTCGCCAGCCTTCGAATTCGCCGGCTTCGAGATGGCGCCCGCGGGCTGGGAGCCCGGCCGGCAGCCTGATTAATACGTCGCGAACATCCGCACGATCTCGTGCGGGTCCTGGGTCACGGTCAGCCCCAGCGCCAGCAGCAGCCGCGCCTTTTGCGGGTTCAGATTGTCGGCCGACAGAAACCGCCCCTCGCGCCACCACAACTCCGGATAGGCGCGGCCGCTGCCCGAGCGGGTCGACTGGACGACGATCACCCCCTGCTCCATTGCCTCGGCCAGAGCCTCGGCATCGGCAGGCCCGGGAAAGCCGGGGGCGAAGCCGGCCGAGACGATGCCCCTGGCCCCGGCCGCGACGAAGGCCCTGACCGCGGCGCCGTCCGACCCGGCATAGGCATATTGGATATCGACCCTGGGCAGCGCCTTCAGGTGGCGGATATCGAACTCGGTGTCGGGGGCCGAGCGGCGGACCGGGCGGCGATAGAAGGAGATACGGTCGCCGTCGGCATGGCCCAGAAGGCCGAAATCGCGCGTATGGAAGGCGTTGAGCCGCATGGTCGAGACCTTGCTGACGTCGCGCGCCGCGTTGATCTCGTCGTTCAGCACCACCAGCACGCCCATGCCCCGCGCATGCGGCGAGGCAGCGACGCGCACCGCATTGACCAGATTGACCCCGCCGTCGCTGGACAGCGCGCTCGCCGGCCGCTGGGCGCCGACCAGCACCACCGGCACATCGACCTTGAGCACCAGGTTGAGGAAATAGGCGGTCTCCTCCAGCGAGCTGGTGCCGTGGGTGATGACGATGCCGGCGAGCCCGTCCTCGTCCTGGACCAGCTGGTCGCAGAGCAGGGTCAGCGCCTTCCACTCGTCGAAATAGATCTTGTAGCCGGAGACGGTACGGAATTTGACCGGCAGCACCTCGGCCACCTGGTGCAGCTCCGGGATGCGCGCCAGCAGCGCGTCGATCTCGAGCCCGCGGTCGGGATCGTATTCGAGCATCTCGAGCGGCGAGTCGGCGACCGCGGCAAGCGTGCCGCCGGTCCCGATAACGGCAACTTTCGGTTTCATGGGCGCGATCCTACCCGGATTCCCGGCTCCAGCGCGAGCCGGTCCA
>CAZNNJ010000874.1:0-2432 GCA_964574305.1 uncultured Rhodospirillales bacterium
CGATCTCGGCCCTATCGGAGTCGTCCAGTTCGAGAACCGGAAACGGTCCGGACGACGAAGCGGTGCGGAACCCATGGGGTATCGGAGTATTGGCGGTTTGCAGGGCCGGGGGCATGCTCGATATCGCGCCTGAGCTGCTGGTAGCTCTGCAGGTCGGCGCGCGAGGGCGGGGAGATCTGCAGATAGGTGGACCGGCTGGCCTCTTCCGGCCATTCGGTCAACAGATCGTCGATCGCCTCGAACCGGGTCTGCATGCCCTTGCTATAGTCCATCCGGTCGACGCCGATGATCAGCTTGCGGTTGCCGACGCTGGCATTGAGCCGCCGCGCCTCGACCGAGCGCACGGCCCTGACCGCGCTCTTGGCGAAATGGTCGGTATCGATGCCGATCGGGAAGGCGACCACCCGGGTCAGCTTGCCGTAGGCCGACAGCGACCCGTCGAATTCCAGCCGCCCGTTGGCCTCCCGGGCGATATAGTCCAGGAATGCCCTGACCCCGAGCTCGGTCTGCAGCCCGACCAGGTCATAGCAGCACAGCGCCTGCATGATGGTGTCATGGTGCGGCAGCGCCACCATGATGTCGGTCGGCGGGAAGGGCGTGTGCAGGAAAAAGCCGATCCTGTTCTTGATCCCCAGCTTGCGCAGCTCCTCGCCCAGCGGGATCAGGTGATAGTCGTGCACCCAGACCAGGTCTTCTGGCTCGATCAGCGGCGCCAGCATCCTGGCCAGATATTCGTTGGCCGCGATATAGCCGCGGAACTGCTCGCGGTGGAATTCCAGCCGGCCGAGCTGATAATGCACCAGCGGCCACAGCGCGCTGTTGGCATAGCCCAGGTAATAATCCTCGTAATCGGTGCGGCTGAGGTCGACCGTGGCGAAGGTGACGTTGCCCCGCTTCAGGATGTTCGGCTTTTCCGAGCGCGTCTCGGTGACCTCACCAGACCAGCCGAACCAGATCCCGCCATTCTCTTCCAGCGCTTCGCGCAGCGCCGCTTCGAGCCCGCCCGCGCGTACGGCACCGGGAATCGGCACGCCGACCCGGTTGGAGACGGTGATCAGCCGGCTCAAAACGCATCTTCCCAATGTTTGCTGAGGCGCATGGCCGACACGATGATGCCGACCATCGAATAGGTCTGGGGGAAATTGCCCCACAGCTCCCCGGTGGCCGGATCGACGTCCTCCGACAGCAGCCCGACATGATTGCGGCGCGACAGCAGTTCCTGGAACATCGCCCGCGCCTCGTCGCGCCGGCCGATAGCGGTCAGCGCGTCGATGTACCAGAAGGTGCAGATATTGAAGGCCGTGGTGGGCACGCCGAAATCGTCCGGCTGGACATAGCGGAAGATGTTGTGGCCGCGTTTCAGCTCCTTCTCCACCGCCGCGACGGTGCCGATGAAGCGCGGATCGTCGGCCTTGACGAAGCCGACCTCGGCCAGCAGCAGCAGGCTGGCATCGACATCGGTGCCGCCCAGGCTTTCGGTGAACGTGTTCTTCTTCGCGTTCCAAGCCCGTTCGAGGGTCTGCTCGCGGATTTTTTCCGCCTCCTCCCACCAATAGGCGGCGCGGTCGGCGAGGCCCAGACTGTCGGCGATCTTGGCCAGCCGGTCGCAGGCGGCCCAGCACATGACGGTGGAATAGGTGTGAATCCGTGCCCGCGCGCGGAACTCCCACAGGCCGGCATCGGGCAGGAAGGCGCGCTGGATCGCCTGCGCGCCGAGCCGCTCCAGGCGCTCGAACAGGTCGACGCCGCCGGGCCTGGGCAGGCGGCGGTCGAAGAACATCTGGGTCGCGGCCAGCACGACATTGCCGTAGCCGTCATTCTGGGTCTGCAGCGCCGCGGCGTTGCCGATCCGCACCGGGCCGAAGCCGCGATAGCCGGGCAGGTGCTTCAGCTCCTCCTCTTCCAGCGGCAGGCCGGGGACGATGCCGTAGACCGGCTTCAGCTCGCCCTCCGGATCGATGGCGGCGACGTCGGTGACATAGCGGATGAAATCCTCCATCGTCAGGGTCGCGCCCAGCCGGTTCAGCGCCTCGACCACGAAATAGGCGTCGCGGACCCAGCAGAAGCGGTAGTCCCAGCCGCGCCCATGCTCGGGCCCTTCCGGGATCGATGTCGTCATCGCCGCGACGATGCCGCCCGATTCCTCAAAGCTGCACAGCTTCAGCGTGACCGCGGCGCGGATCACCGCCTCCTGCCATTCGAACGGCACGGACAGGTAGCGCACCCAGTCCAGCCAATAGTCCTCGGTCTTCTCCAGGAAGTCGCGTGCCACTTCGGTGACCGAGCCGGCAACGGTCTCGTCCGGCGCCAGGATCAGGTTCACCGGGTGGTCGAGCACGAACCAGATTTCCTCGGCGATGAAGGTGGCCGGCCCGTCGGTGGTCAGCCGGACGATCATGCCGTCCGACCAGAATCGGATATGGTTGCTGCCG
>CAZNNJ010000875.1:0-2432 GCA_964574305.1 uncultured Rhodospirillales bacterium
CTGCGCGAGCGCTGGTCGGCGGCGCTGCGCGAGGCCTACCGCACGATCCCCCGGCCCTCCTGGCCGGCGGAGAAGACCGGCGCCTGATTACCCGAATATCCCGGTAACCTCCGGCTAACGCGGGAACTGCTACGAAAAACGTCGATATGGTTGTAAAATGCGCGGACTCGCGTTCACGCAGAACAGTGCGGCGATTCCGATGACGATGCGGTTATGGGCGATGGTGGGGTTGCTGGCGGGATGCGTCCTGCTGGGGACCGGCGCGCCCCGGGCCGACACGATCACCGTCACCTACAACGCCGCCGGCGTTCAGACGCCCAACGCCGCCTCGATCTGCGGCTCGACCGCGGGCTGCACGGTCGCCTATGAGACCTTCAGCTATGTCTCGCCCGGCACGGCCTCGTCCTATACCTCGAATTTCAGCAGCGGCACCGGGGTCGCCAGCGCCTATACTGGTGTCTATTCGCCGATCCAGGTCAATGCCGCCGACCAGTATGGCGGGGCCGGCGGGACCGGCAATTACGATGTCGTGTTCGGCACCAGCAACACGCTGACCATTGCCAACAACCAGACCGGCGGCGGGGTCAATTATTTCGGCCTCTATATCTCGGCGCTCGATGCCGGCAACGAGCTGCAGTTCTACAACGGCAATACGCTGGTCTATACCTTCACCTCGCAGAACCTGATCAGCGCGTTGGGCAGCTGCGCGAACGGCCACTCCGGCAACGCCTATTGCGGCAACCCCAGCGACTGGTACGCCGATTCCGGGGAGCTGTTCGCCTTCGTGAACTTCACCGACACTGGGGGGACCTTCAACAAGATCGTCTTCACCCAGAATGGCGGCGGCGGTTTCGAAACCGACAACCACACCGTCGCCTATAACAGCGCCCTGGTCACGACAGGAGTCCCGGAGCCTGCCGGCATCGCGGTGATGGGCGTGGGCCTGCTTGCCCTGCTTCTGGCGCGGGCGGCTTTTCGCCGGCGGTTCCGCCGTGGGGAAAAATTCTTAACCTGACGCCACACCGCGCCGCGTGGTTTGGGGCTGCCTAGAACTCCCCCTCGAACTCCAGCTCTTCCTCGACTTCGTTCATTGCCGCGTCGATCCATTCGACCATCGGGTCCCAGCCCAGAATCCGGTCGCTATAGGCTTGGCTCATGCCGTCCAGCCGGATGCGGTAGGTGGAAAAGCGCAGCACCACCGGGGCGTACATCGCGTCGGCCATGGTCGGGGCGCCGAACAGGAACGGCCCGCCGGAGGCCGCCAGGCATTCGTCCCAGATGGAAAGGATGCGCTCGATATCGTTGCCGGCCGTGACATAGGGGTCATAGCCGGGCAGCGCACGGCCGCGGATATTCATCGGGCAGGTGGTGCGCAAGCGGTGGAACCCGGCATGCATCTCGCAGCAGATCGACCGGCACCAGGCGCGCAGGGCCGGGTCGGCGGGCAGCAGCCCGGCCTTGGGGTAATGCTCGTTCAGATACTCGCCGATCGCCAGCGGGTCCCAGATGCGGATGCCGTCATGGAACAGGGTCGGCACCAGGATCGAGGGCGACAGCAGCAGCACCTCGGCACGGTGGGCCGGGTCGTCGAGCGCGACCGATTCCTCGCTGAAATCCAATCCCGCCATCCTGGCCATCAGCCAGCCGCGCAGCGACCAGGACGAATAATTCTTGCTGCCGATAAGCAGCCTCGGCCGGTCCATCCCCAGTTCCCCAACTATTTTCACGGCAAGGCTACAGCGATTTTGCCCATCTTGCCTACCCAGGCGCCGGCCGGGCCGCGACTCTTCGCCATCGGCAGTGGTTCGGGGCCGGAATTTCTGTAATGATGGCATCAGAAAAAGCAGAAGAAACGGGACCCATGCAGTGATCAGCGTACCCCTCGCCTCGCTCGGGACATTGATGCGCCGCCTGTCGGCTTTCGGCGCTCTGCCGGCCGCTTTGTTTCTGTTCGCCGCGATCTCAGGCGCCTGGGCCGCCGATGCGCCGCCGCCCAACCTCAAGCACGGCATCAACCTGTCCTATTGGTTCACCGAGAACGGCCGCCAGCCGCTGGTGGCGCGCGATTTCGACCAGATACGCGCGGCCGGCTTCGACCATGTCCGCATCCCGATCAACCCGGAATCGCTCGGCTTCTCCCTCTATGACGGCGAGTCAGGCCGGGTGCTGTTCGATTTCTCAGGCCTGGATGCCGCGGCCGGCATGGCGCGCGATCACGGCCTGTCGGTGATCCTCGACATCCGGCCCAGCGACGGGCTGATGATCCAGATCGAGCAGGACCCGCGCTCCGAGTCCGCCTTGATCGCGCTGTGGCAGCATATCGCCGACCATTTCAGCCCCTATTCCACCTCGACTATCGTCTTCGAGTTGCTGGACGAGCCGCGCTTCAAGACCGCTGGCAGCCAGTACCGGACGCTGATCGCCGATGTCGT
>CAZNNJ010000876.1:0-2428 GCA_964574305.1 uncultured Rhodospirillales bacterium
CGACCAGCTTGTTCTTGGCGATCCAGGGCATCATGGCGCGCAGCTTGGCGCCGACTTGCTCGATCTGGTGCTCGGCGGAGCGGCGGCGCATGGCCTTGAAGCTGGGCTGGCCGACGGCGTTCTCCTGCATGAAGTCGCGGACGAACTGGCCGGTCTGGATCTCGTTCAGGATCTTCTTCATCTCCTTCTTGGTCTCGTCGGTGACGATGCGCGGCCCCCGCGTATAGTCGCCGTACTCGGCCGTGTTGGAGATCGAATAGCGCATGTTGGCGATGCCGCCTTCATAGATCAGGTCGACGATCAGCTTCACCTCGTGCAGGCACTCGAAATAGGCCATCTCGGGGGCATAGCCGGCCTCGACCAGCGTCTCGAATCCGGCCTGGATCAGCGCGGTCACACCGCCGCACAGCACGGCCTGCTCGCCGAACAGGTCGGTCTCGCATTCCTCGCGGAAATTGGTCTCGATGATGCCGGCGCGGCCGCCGCCGATGGCTGAGGCATAGGCCAGCGCGATCTCCAGCGCGTTGCCCGACGGGTTCTGGTCGATGGCGACCAGGCAGGGCACGCCGCCGCCCTTCTGGTATTCGGAGCGCACGGTGTGGCCGGGGCCCTTCGGCGCGATCATGATCACGTCCAGGTCGGGGCGCGCTTCGATCAGCTTGAAATGGATGTTGAGGCCGTGGGCAAAGGCCAGCGCCGCGCCCTTCTTGAGGTTGGGCTCCAGCTGGTCGCGATAGAGCGCGCCCTGTAGTTCGTCCGGCGCCAGCACCATGACCACGTCGGCCCAGGCCGCGGCGGAGGCCGGGTCCATGACGGTGAAGCCGGCGCCCTCGGCCTTGACGGCGGTGGCCGAGCCGGCGCGCAGCGCGATGCGGACATCCTTGACGCCGGAATCGCGCAGATTCATCGCGTGGGCATGGCCCTGGCTGCCATAGCCGACGATGACGATCTTCTTGTCGCGGATCATGCCGATATCGGCGTCGCGATCGTAATAAACACGCATGGGTGGCTCCTTAATCCTCGAAACGGCTGCTTATAGGCTATATGGGCTTGCTAAATACTTTCCGGGCCACGCGACAGCGCGACGATGCCGGTGCGGGCGACCTCCAGGCGACCGTGGCCCGCCATCATCGCCAGGAACTGGTCGACCTTCTCGGTCGATTCCGTGACCTCGAACACGAAGCTCGATTCGCTCGAATCGATGATCCGGGCACCGAAACCCTCGGCGATGCGCAGAACGTCGCCGCGCCTGGTATTCTCCTCGCCGATCACCTTGACCAGCGCCAGCTCGCGGCCAACGAACGGCCCTTCCTCGGTCAGGTCGCGCACCCGGCGGATCGGCACCAGCCGTTCCAGCTGGGCCTTGATCTGGGCGATGATCATCTGCGTGCCGGAGGTGACCAGCGTGATACGGGACAGGCCCGCCTCGCGATCGACCTCGGCCACGGTCAGGCTCTCGATATTATAGCCTCGCCCCGAGAACAGGCCAATGACCCGGGCCAGCACGCCCGGCTCGTTGACCACGAGCACGGCCAGCGTGTGGCGCTCGATCTTGTCCGCGTCGGTCACACCAGCACCATGCCCTCTTCGCGGGCGGCAGGATCGGTCTCGTGCTGGTCCTGCCGGCGCAGCATGATCTCGTTATGGGCGGCGCCGCCCGGGATCATCGGGAAGCACATCTCGGTCTCGTCGACCGCGACATCGAGGATGACCGGTCCCGGCGCCTCCAGCATCGCCCGGATCGCGCCGTCCAGCTCGTCGACCGTGGTGGCGCGGAGCCCCGTGCCGCCGAAGGCCTCGGCCAGCTTCACGAAATCGGGCAGGGCGGCGGTATAGCTCTCGGAATAGCGCCCGCCATGCAGCAGCTCCTGCCACTGCCGCACCATGCCCATCCATTTGTTGTTCAGTATGAAGACCTTGACCGGCAGGCGGTACTGCACGGCGGTCGACATTTCCTGGATGTTCATCAGGATCGACGCCTCGCCGGCCACATCGATGACCGTTGCCCCGGGATGGGCCATCTGCACCCCGACCGCGGCCGGCAGGCCGTAGCCCATGGTGCCGAGCCCGCCGGAGGTCATCCAGCGGTTCGGCTTTTCGAACGGCAGGAACTGGGCGGCCCACATCTGGTGCTGGCCGACCTCGGTGGTGATGAAGACGTCGTCGCGGCCCTTCAGCGCGTCGCGCAGCCGCTCCAGCGCATATTGCGGCTTGATCACCGGATCGCCCTTCTCATAGGCGAGGCAATCGACCGCGCGCCAGGCATCGATCTGCTTCCACCAGGGCTTCAGCACCGCGGCGCGCGTGCCGTGGCCTGCCGCCTTCCAGGCCTTCAGGATCGCGGTCAGCGCCCGGCCGGCATCGCCGACCACGGGCAGGTCGACGCGCACGCTCTTGTTGATCGAGCTGGGATCGATGTCGATGTGGA
>CAZNNJ010000877.1:0-2425 GCA_964574305.1 uncultured Rhodospirillales bacterium
GCCCGTGTTTTCGAGGGTTTGACGGCCCGCGCTCCGTGAGTGACATCGGTCAGGGCGTGTGTTAGTCATCCGCGGGAATCCGTCAGGAGAGTACGATGGCTTTGTCAGTTTGGAGCGCGCGCGGTTGACCATCCTACGTCCCAGATTTCGCCGTCTTTCCCTCCTGCTCGCCACCAGCGCCGTCTTGGTCCCCGCCTATTGCACGCAGGCAGGCACGACCACCATCTCCAGCTCCCAGACGACGCCGGTCACCACCAACGGCAACGACGTCACGATCGCTTCCGGCGGCGCGATCACGGTTACCAGCGGCGCCGCTGTCACGATGAATACCCCCAATGTCGTCGACAACGAGGGGACGATCACCGGGAACGACGGCAACAACATGACCGGCATCCTGGTGACGAAAGGCGGCACCGAGTCGGTCGTCAATGGCGGGACGATCAACATCACCGATTCGACCCTGGCCACCTCACTGCCGTTGACCAAGGGCGAGCAGCGCTATGCCATCCAGGTCAACACCGGCTCGACGCCGTTCGTCGGCTCGATCACCAATTCCTCCACCGGCGTCATCACCGTCCGCGGCAACGATTCGGCCGGTATCTACATCAACAGCAGTCAGATCCAGGGCTCGATCTCCAACTCGGGCACGATCGGCATTACCGGCAACAACAGCTACGGCATCCTGGTCAGCGCGGGGTCGTTTGTCACCGGCAGCATCACGGTCGCCAACACCATCGACGCGCTGGGTCAGGGTTCGAGCGGCATCCTGCTCAACGGCGGGGTGGGCGGGGAGCTTTCGATCACCGACACGGTCCGGTCCGACGGCTATTACAGCGGCGGCGTCGTCACCGCGCGGCCGACGACCTTTGCGGGCACGCTGGCCAACCTGGCGCAGTCCGGCTCCGCCGTGGCGGTCAACAACGATGTTCGCGGCGGTATCTCGATCGGCAGCACCGGCACCGTCATCACTTACGGTTCGGCGCCGGCGCTGGCGATCAGCCCCGGCCCGGGCGGAAGCGCGACGATCGGCCCGATATCTTCCGGGCGCCCGGACCTGCTGGTCAGCGGCATCGTGCGGTCCAACGGCATCTATGACCTGATCAAGTCGACCGCGATCCAGATCGGCGGTGGCGGCGGCACGGCCACGCTGACAAAGGGAATGACGATCGCCTCGGGCGCCAAGGTCGATGCCACCGCCTTCGCCGCCGATGCAGCCGCTGTCATCATCGGTACCGGCGCCAATGTCGCGACGCTGAACAATGGCGGCACGATCACGTCGACCGTGAATTTCGGCGAAGGCGACCGCGCCGCGATCGGCGGGCGGTCAACCGCGATCCTGGATTACGGCGGCGCGCTCAGGAAGATCCACAATACCGGCCAGATTGCCGCCACCACGGTCAAGGGGCAGGCGGTCGCCATCGACATGCGTGCGGATACGGAATTGGTGACCGTCGAGCAGACGCGATCCAGCAACGGAATCGCGCCCTCGATCACGGGCGACATCCTGTTCGGCTCGAACGGCGCCCACCTCGAGCTCGACGCAGGCACGATCGACGGCAATGTCCGCTTCGGCGCGTCGGCCAATAATGCGCTGATCATCAATAATGGCGGCGTGCTGGGCGGTGCGATCACCCAGGCGGGCGGCGGCCAGCTGAACCTGAACGTCCAGAACGGATTGCTGGCCTCCACCAGCACCGCTCAGCTTAAGCTGTCGAAGCTGACAATGGGCTCGAAGGGCCAGATCGACTTTGCGGTCGATCCGACCACCGGCAAGAACGGCAGTGTCCTAGTCAGCGGCTCGGTCAAAATTTTGAGCGGCGCCAAGATCGGGCTGACGCTGGACAGCCAGCTGACCACGCCGCAGACCTTCACGGTGATCGAGACCAGCACCTCCGGCGCGCTGGTCGGACAGGCGGCGCTGCTGCTGGGCGACGTGTCCTATTTCTACAACGCCAAGATCATCACCGACACAAGCGGCGGCACCGTCGGGATCGGGCTCAGCGACCGGACCTTCTCCCAGGCCGGCGTCCTGGGCAGCGAGTCGGCCTATAATGCGGTGTTCAAGGCCAATTACGGCGATGTCGGCATCCGCGACGCCTTCAACGCGGCCGGCAGCCAGCAGCAGTTCAGCCGGGTGTTCTCCCAGATGCTGCCGTCCTATTCCGGCGGCTTGTTCGAGGTTCTGTCCCAGGGCGCCGACACGCTGGCGCGGACCCAGGCCGACAATCCGGTGATGATGCGGGGCAATCGCGGCGGCGGCTGGGCCCAGCAATTCGGCTTCGGCGCGGTCGACAGCACCAGCTCCACGCCTGGCTATCACGGCGGCCGCCTGGGCTTCGCCTTCGTCTGGGACAGCCCGACCTAGACCACCCCGGCCTGGGGCGACCAGGCGAAGCCGGGGGTTTGGGACCCGCTGGAATCGGTC
>CAZNNJ010000878.1:0-2402 GCA_964574305.1 uncultured Rhodospirillales bacterium
CGTCGGCCAGCAGGACGCGAATGACATAGTCGGACGCCAGCAGGGTGAAGCGGCGGCACGATCTGACCGGGTCGAAGACCGGCTCGTCCGTGATGGTCGTGCGGATCTGGTGCAGCGCCTCGCGGACCGGAATGACCAGTCCGGCTGCCCGCGGAGTCAGGGCCATCCGCCTCCCGATCGGAACCAGCAACTCGTCCTCGAAGAAATCACGCAAACGGTTGAGCGCGCCGCTCATCGCCGACTGGCTGAGGTGAATCTGTTCCGCCGCCACGGAGACACTCTGCGCGGACAGCAGCGCGTTGAGCGCGACCAGCAGATTTAGATCCAGTCGTTCGAATCGCATATTTCCTCCCTGTCAGTGCGCTCGGGGCCGCGGACCGCAGGTCAAAGCCACTGCGGATTATATTTGACCACGATGCAGGCGTAGTGTACCGCTATATAGTCAGTTTCGCAAATCCTGGGGAAGGATCATGACGAGTCCGCGAACACAAAGACAAGCCGGGCCGCTGCAGGCGATCACGCTGCTGCTGCCGGCGACCCTGTCGACGATGGCGATCGTCGTGCTGGTGCCGATCCTTCCCCAGCTGCTGGCATATTTCCACTCGGTTCCAGACGGGGAGTATTGGGTGCCGATGGTGCTGACCGTGCCTTCGGTCTGTCTCGTCATCGCCTCGCCGCTCGCCGGGTTCGCCGCCGACCTCGTCGGCCGCCGTCGGATTTTGGTCGCGAGCATGGCCATCTACGCCGTCCTGGGCGTCCTCCCGATCTTTCTCGACAATCTCTGGGCGATCTTGGCGAGCCGCGTCGGCGTCGGCCTGGTCGAAGCGGTTATCCTGACCGTCAGCACGGCACTGATCGGCGATTTCTTCAAGGGGGAGGAGCGCGACCACTGGCTCGGCTACCAGATCGCGGTCGCCTCGATCTCGGCGACATTGCTGATCTTCATCGGCGGTCAGCTCGGGAAGCTGGGATGGCGCGGGCCGTTCGCGATGTACGCGACCGCCGTCATCCTGATGGCGGCCATCCTTGCCTTCACCTGGGAGCCGCAAGCCGAAAAGCCGGATGGCGAAGGTTCCGGACCGCCCCTCTCCTGGGCCGGATTTCCCTGGCCACGGCTCGCCGGGATCTGCACCATCACCCTGTTAGCATCGGTCCTTTTCTATCTGACCCAGGTGCAGCTGCCGCTGCTGCTTCAGCTGCACGGCGTGACCGCGCCGGGCACCAGCGGCACGCTGCAGGCGCTCGCCAGCCTCGGCGTTCCGGTGGGCACGGCGGTATTCCGCTTCACCGCCCGCGTGGCGCCGGTGCGGTTGCTGACCGTGACGTTCACGGTATTCGGCCTGAGCTTTGTCGGCATGGGCCTGGCGCCCACCGTTCCGTTCCTGATCGCCGTCGCGATCGTCAACCAGATCGCCGCGGGAATCACGCTGCCGACCCTGCTCACCTGGGCGATGCGCGGCCTGCCGTTCCATCTGAGGGGCCGCGGCACCGGCATCTGGCAGGGGACATTCTCTGTCGGCCAATTTCTGATGCCCATCCTTGTGACGCTGCTCAGCAAGACCTTCGGCGGATTGTTTGCGGCGGTGACCGCGATCGGCGCCATGGCCCTGCTCGTCGCCGCCATATTCGTCGTCGCCCAGGTGGCGCAGCATATGCGGCGGCGCGCCTTCGGAGCGGATCAGGTGCAATTGCTCTGACGGCGCGGCAAGCGGCGCGCAGGCTGGCGAAACGTCGAGATGAGGGAGAGAAAAATGGCTGATCTTGGAAAAACCGCCGGCGCCTGGTCGCCCTACATGCTGAGCGTCCTGCGCATCATGGCTGCGCTGCTTTTCATCGAGCACGGGACGATGAAGCTTCTGGGCTTCCCGCCCTCGCCGATGTCGATCGGCTTCCAGCTGTCCCTGATGGGCTTCGCCGGGATCCTGGAGCTGTTCGGCGGCCTGCTGCTGGCGGTTGGGCTCTTCGTCCGGCCTGTTGCGTTCGTGCTGTCCGGCGAAATGGCCGTCGCCTATTTCATGGCGCACGCGCCGCAGGGCTTCTTCCCCGCAGTCAATATGGGCGAGGCCGCGGTCCTCTACTGCTTCACCTTCCTCTATCTGGCGACCGCCGGCGGCGGCGCCTGGGCCTTGGACCGGCTGCGCGCCCGCGGGTGATGGGGGAACCGGCGTGCTTCGGCTGACCGGCGGGGAGGCCTTGCTGCGGGCGCTTCAGCCCGAGCAGCCAGCCTTTGTGTCCGGCGTCGTCGGCGGGGAGCCCGGCCCGTTCATGAGGGCGCTCTCGGTCGACAATGCCATCCGCTATGTCGGGACGCGGCATGAGGCAGCCGCCGCGCACACTGGCGCCGCCACCTTCCCCGCCCTCGGCCGGAACCGCCGCTCTGTTGGCGCGGTCGGGGCCGCGGG
>CAZNNJ010000879.1:0-2394 GCA_964574305.1 uncultured Rhodospirillales bacterium
TGGTGACGGGTGACCTGGACAGCGAATGGTCCCGCATGGAACCCTACATCACCCACGAGATGCGCTCCTACGCCGAATGGGCGCTCGCCCCCAACGTCAGCCACCCCCCGGTCCAGATCGACATAGCCGCGCTGCGTGCTTCCGGCGCCTACCCGATCCTGACGGCTGCGGATGGCATCGAATACGCCAAGGCCCGCGGCGAGAACGGCGACCTCAGCCTGCATCCTTTGATCGCCGGCATGCCGCCAGAAATCGGCTGGGAACAGCTACGGCGGTTCGAGGCCGAGATCCTGCCGCATGTGGCGCGGGCGTGACGACGAAGTAGGAAGTTAACCACAAAGGACACAAAGAACACTAAGGGACCTGCGCTCATTCAGGCTTCAGCGCCACCGCTCGGCCCAGCTCCTAAATAAAAATAAATCATTGGTTTTACTTAGTGTTCTTTGTGTCCTTAGTGGTTAAAATTCATGGGTTTTTACTTTTCATGACGTATCCGAAGGAAACTCTCTCATGACCCTCCAAACCATCCCCCTCGCCGAGGTGCACCAGTTCGACGAGACCACCGATGTCCTGGTGATCGGGCTGGGCGCGGCCGGGGTCAGTGCGGCGATCGAGGCGCGCAGGGCCGGGGCGGATGTGCTGGTGCTGGAGCGGGCGTCGGCCGGTGGCGGGTCGACTGCGCTGTCGGGCGGCTTCATCTATCTGGGTGGCGGCACGCGGGTGCAGAAGATCAACGATATCCCCGACACCGCCGACGACATGGCCAAGTACCTCCAGGCGATGAGCCCCGACGCCGACCCCAGGAAGGTCAAGCTCTATGCCGACAGCTCGGTCTCGCATTTCGACTGGCTGGAGGAAAACGCCGCCCGCTTCGACGACCGCTTCTATCCGCACAAGCATTACGAGCATTCCAGCGCCGAATCCTTGGCCTGGACCGGCAATGAGATGGTCTGGCCGTTCCGCGAGCAGGCCAAGCCGGCGCCGCGCGGCCACAAGATGCCGGGCAAGGACGACAAGCATGTCGGCGTGGGTGAGACTGGTGGCGGCGGCCAGGTGATGATGGAGGGGCTGATCGCGACGGCCGAAAAGCTGGGCGCGAAGATCGTCTGCGACGCCAATGCCCGCCAGCTGGTGGTCGACGGGCAAGGCCGCGTCGTCGGCTTGAAATACAGCGTGTTCGGCGAGGACCGGCTGGTCAGGGCTGCCAAGGGCGTCGTCATCGCCACCGGCGGCTTCGGCATGAACCCGGAGATGGTCGAGAAATACTGCCCCGACTTCGGCAACGAGACGATCGGCAAGCTCGGCACCGGCTTCACCCAGGGCGTCGGTCACCAGCTGGGCGAGAGCGCCGGCGCCGCCTTCGAGCATATGGACGGCTATTTCATCACCTCGCCCTTCTACCCGCCGGAGAGCCTCTTGAAGGCCATCCTGGTCAACAAGCACGGCAAGCGTTTCGTGGCCGAAGACAGCTATCACTCCCGCTCCACCGCCGCCTGCATGAAGCAGCCCGACCGCATCGCCTATCTGATCGCCGACAGCGCCATCTTCGAACGCTGCGAATTCCCGCATGAGCTGATCGACGCCTGGGAAACGGTGGAGGAGATGGAGGCGGGCCTCAGCCTGCCCGCCGGCGCCCTGGTCGAAACCCTGGCCGCGTACAACGAGCACGCGGCCAAGGGCGAGGACCCGGAATTCCACAAGCACTATAAATGGATCCAGCCCCTGACCCAGGGCCCCTTCGCCGCCATCGACTGCACCTTCGGCACGTCGCCGATCATGGGCTTCACCCTGGGCGGCATGAAGACCGACGAGAAGGGCCAGGTCCTGAACGGGGCAGGGGCCACGATCCCCGGCCTCTACGCCGCCGGCGCCTGCGCCTCGAACCTGGCCTACGATTCGATGGGCTACTCCACCGGCACCTGCATCGGCGAAAGCACCTTCTTCGGCCGCCAATGCGGCATCAACGCGGCGGCGGGGGTTTGAAAGTTTAACGCGGAGGGCGCGGAGGGATCGCTGAGGACGCCGAGCTTCTAAATCGTCATTCCCGCGAAGGCGGGAATCCAGAAGTTTTTAGCCACAGATTTCGCAGATTACGCAGATGAAGATTTTTTCGCTGCGCGGCTTTCCGCCGCCGAAGGCGGTAATATCGGATTTAATCTGCGTCATCTGTGGCTAAAAACCGGCTTCCCTCAGTGCCCTCCGCGGCCCTCTGCGTTCTCAGCGTTAAAATCATAACGACAAGCGAGACCCCATGCCGCTCCAACTGACCTTTCCCAAAGTTGCGACCCTGGTTTCCGGCGGCACCGGCCGCATCGGCGAGGGCATCGTGCGATGCCTGGCTGAGGCCGGCGTCCCACTGGTCTGCACCCACCGCAACAGCGCGTACAAGGCCGC
>CAZNNJ010000880.1:0-2388 GCA_964574305.1 uncultured Rhodospirillales bacterium
CGCGGCCCCCTCCCCCGGATCGCGTTCGGGATCCGACCTCTCCCCCGAGGGGCGGGGTCAAGAGTTCAAGACCTGGCCCCTCGGGGGAGAGGTCGGCGGCGCAGCCGCCGGGTGAGGGGGGCTATCGCCACAAGCCCAGTTTGGGCCAGATCGCATTCGCTCGCCAGTTGCGCATCAATCAGAGTGATGTCGAAGCGAAACTATGGCTCCGGCTGTGTAACAATCAGTTTGGCGTCAAATTCCGCCGCCAATCCCCCATTCTCGGCTTCGTCGCCGATTTCCTGTCGAACGAGGCAAAACTGATTGTCGAGCTCGATGGCAGCCAACACGCCGACAGCGTGACCGACGCCCGCAGGACGAAAGTGCTGGAGCAGGCCGGCTTCCGCGTCCTGCGGTTCTGGAACATCGACGTGATCGAGAATCTGGATGGTGTTCTCCAGACGATCGCTGACGCGATCGCCCCCTCACCCGGATCGCATGCGCGATCCGACCTCTCCCCGTCGGGGCGAGGTCAAGAAGCGGCACGAGGTAAAACCCCATGATCGCCAAGCTGCGCGGCATCATCGACAGTGTCGGCGAGGATTGGGTGATCCTCGATGTGGGCGGCGTCGGTTACCAGGTGTCATGCTCAGCCCAGACGCTGGCCCGCCTGGAAAAGCCTGGCATGCCAGCGACATTTCATACTGAGATGCGGATGCGCGACGAGGTTCCGCATCTTTACGGCTTCGTCGAGCGGGCCGAGCTGGACTGGTTCCGTACCCTCACCATCGTTCAGGGTGTCGGCGCCAAGGTGGCGTTGGCGATCCTCTCGGTGCTGACGCCGGAGGCGCTGGTTCTGGCCCTGGCCTCGGGCGACAAGATGGCGCTGTCGCGGGCCGACGGTGTCGGGCCTAAGCTGGCCGCGCGCATTGCCGCCGAGCTCAAGGACAAGGCGCAGAGCCTGTCGCTGCGCATCGTCGTCGACCGCGCCGATACCGCGACGGCCAGGCCGCAGCTGGCGCAGCAGCCCAATGCCGAGGCTGTGTCCGCCCTGGTCAATCTGGGCTATGGCCGCGCCGATGCCTTCGCCGCGGTGATGGCGGTGGCGGGCATGGGTGAGCCCGGCGGCGAGAAGCCGCTGAATGAGCTGATCCGCCTGGCGTTGCGCGAGCTGTCGGCGACGGCGCGGGAGATGAACCCGTAATGGCCGAACCCGAACGCCTGGTCGATCCCACCGGCGCCGCCGATTCCACCCTGCGACCGCAGAACCTGACCGAGTTCATCGGCCAGAAATCGGTGCGCGAAAATCTCGCCGTCTTCATCAATGCCGCCCGCACGCGGGGCGAGGCGCTGGACCATGTGCTGTTCTTCGGCCCGCCGGGGCTGGGCAAGACCACTCTGGCGCAGATCGTGGCGCGCGAGCTTGGCGTCGGCTTCCGCGCCACCTCCGGCCCGGTGATCGCCCGCGCCGGGGACCTGGCGGCCATCCTGACCAATCTTCAGCCGCACGATGTGCTGTTCATCGACGAGATCCACCGCCTGTCGCCGCAGGTCGAGGAAATCCTCTATCCGGCGATGGAGGATTTCCAGCTCGACCTCATCATCGGCGAGGGGCCGGCGGCGCGGTCCATTCGGCTCGATTTGCAGCCCTTCACCCTGGTCGGCGCCACCACCCGTTCCGGCCTGCTGACGACACCCTTACGCGAACGCTTCGGCATTCCGCTGAGGCTCGAGCTTTACCAGCCGGCCGAGCTGGCGCGGATCGTGGCGCGGGGCGCCCGGCTGCTGAATGCGCCGATGTCCGAGGACGGGGCGATGGAGATCGCCCGCCGCGCCCGCGGCACGCCGCGCGTTGCCGGGCGTCTGCTGCGCCGGGTCCGGGATTTCGCCGCGATGGACGGGGCGGCGCTGATCGACGCAAGGATCGCCGATGTCGCGCTCCAGCGGCTGGAGGTCGACCGCGACGGGCTGGATGCGATGGACCGGCGCTATCTGCGCTGCATCGCCGAGCATTATTCCGGCGGCCCGGTCGGGGCAGAGACCTTGTCGGCCGCATTGGGCGAGGAGCGCGACGTGATCGAGGAAGTGATCGAGCCTTTCCTGGTGCAGCAGGGGCTGGTCCAGCGCACGCCGCGCGGCCGCATCCTGGCCTCCGGTGCCTATCGCGTGCTGGGGCTCAATCCGCCGGCCGCCCTGCCGCAGCTCGACCTGCTGGCGGGCATCGACGATGAGTGAAGAACTCGATCTGCCCATCCATGCCTGGCCGATCCGGGTCTATTTCGAGGATACCGACGCGGGCGGCGTCGTCTATCATGGCAATTATCTGAAGTTCGCCGAGCGGGCGCGCACCGAGCTGATGCGGGCCGGCGGTTTCGACCATACCGGGCTCGCGAAGGAACATGGCGTCCT
>CAZNNJ010000881.1:0-2378 GCA_964574305.1 uncultured Rhodospirillales bacterium
GGAGCCGATGCTGAACTTCACCTCGGGCTATGTCCGCCGGGCCGAGGGCGTGCTGCCGCATCAGGGCTCCAGGGCGCCGTGGCGGGTGCATCAGAACTATCTGCTCGACATGCTGATCATGCGCTTCGGCCGGGTCGAGGATGGGGTGCTCGAATTCGCGAAAGGACAGCAGCGATGATGAATCTCGCCGGAAAGACCGCGGTGGTGACCGGCGCCGCCGGCGGCATCGGACGCGCCATTTCCCGCTCGCTCGCGCGGCGCGGCTGCCACCTGGCTCTGGCCGACGTGAACGAGGCGGGGCTGGCCGAAACGGCGGAGATGGCGGCCGGGGCAGGGCGGCGGATCACCTGGCACCGGCTCGATGTCACCGACCGCCCGGCCATCGCCGGCTTCCCCGACGTGGTCGCGGCGGCGCATCCCGGCGTCGACATACTGGTCAACAATGCCGGCGTCGCCATCGGCGGCACCTTCGAACAGGTCGCCGAGCCCGATTTCGAGTGGCTGTTCGACATCAATTTCTGGGGCGTCGTGCGCATGACTCGCGCCTTCCTGCCGCTGCTCAAGGCCAGCGACGGGGCGCAGCTGGTCAATATCTCGAGCCTGTTCGGCCTCATCGCTCCGCCGGGCCAGACAGCCTATTGCGCAGCCAAGTTCGCCGTGCGCGGCTTCTCCGAATCGCTGAGGCATGAACTGGAGGGTACGCGCATCGGCGTCACCACCGTCCATCCCGGCGGCGTCGCCACCTCCATCGCCAAGAATGCCCGGCACGCCCAGTCGCAGACCGAGGCGGAGCTGGCCGAGGCGCAGCGCCGGTACGAGAAACTGCTGACGATGCCGCCCGAGCAAGCGGGGGAGATCATCGTCAAGGCGGTCGAGCAGCGCCGCCCGCGCATCATCGTCGGCGCCGACGCCAGGAGGGCATCGATCGCCGAACGGCTTTTCCCGGTCACCTACTGGAAGCTGATCAACTATCGGCGTTAAGGGCGGCGTTAACCGCCGTCACGGTCGAAACCGACGAAGACATAGCCCTCGCCGCGCACCGTCTTCAGCACCCGGCAGGTCGGGTCAAGCGCCTCGAACTTCTTGCGCAGGCGCGACACCAGATTGTCGATCGACCGGTCCAGCGCGTCGAAGCGGCGGTGCAGCACGGCGCGCGACAGGTCGTCCCGCGATACTGGCTGGCCCTTATGGGCATTGAGATGCCGCAGCGTGCCGAATTCCGCGCTGGTCAGATGAACCAATTGTCCATCGGGGGCGAACAGCTCCTGGCGCGACGTGTCGAAGATCCATTTGCCGTGGCGCGCCGGCGCCTCGGCCGGTGGCGCGTCCTCCTCTTGCGCGGCAAGGTTCTGCGACCGGCGCAGCAGCGAGCGCAGCCGGGCCACGACCTCCCTGGGCGAGGTCAGCTTGGAAACGAAATCATCGGCCCCAAGCTCGAGCCCGACGATCCGGTCGGTCGGTTCGGCATTGCCGGTCAGGATCATCAGCCCGCCCCGGAACAGCTGCCGCAGCTGGCGGATCATCGACAGGCTGTCGACCGTTCCAAGGAACTGGTCGAGGATCACGAGATCTGGAGATTTGGCCGAAATGCAATCGAAGGCCTCATCCATCGACCCTGCGACATCGACCGCGAAACCGTGCACGTTCAGATAGACCGACAGTTCCTCGGCAAAAGTATCGTCATCTTCGACGAGCAATATGTCATTGGGGGAAAGCTTCTGCCCCATGCAATGCCGCTCCCTATCATAATGTACCCTAGGTTAAGCAATCGGCTGCGCGCCGCCAACGGTCCTCGGTCGTCTTATCCATTTCGGTCGTGCGGTGGATTCCGGCTGGTAGTTCGACAGTGACCTGGAGCCGGGGCCATGAGGCAAGACGTCGAAGCCCATCGTCCGCATCATAGTTCAATAACTGTTAAAAAGCTGCTTTGTGCCGATGTTTCCTTGTTCCGAAATTCGTTATGCAAATATTGACCCTAGACGATGAATCCCGGATTGTCGAAGCGAATTGTCGGCTGCGAATCCTGTGCACGAGGCGGCTAACCTACTCGAAATCCAGGAAATGAAGAACACGAAGCCCGAACGGATCGGCGGACACTGGACCGGTATCGCCGCGGCCGAGATTGCTGCCGGCATAGCCCACGAGCTCAGCCAGCCGTTGGCGAGCATCGGCTTGGCGGCCGAGAATGCGCTGACCGCGCTCGCCGCCGCGCCCGCCGATATCGCCCTGGTGACGCAGAAACTGGAGCGCATCTCGCAGCAGGCGGCGCGCGCGGCCAAGCTGATCGACCATATGCGCTTCTTCGGCCGGCGTGAGAACGGCCAGGTTCAGCCGGGCGACCTTTCGGCGGCCCTGGACGGGGCCCTGCCGCTCCCCGC
>CAZNNJ010000882.1:0-2376 GCA_964574305.1 uncultured Rhodospirillales bacterium
AGCTATGGGAACGCATGCAGGCCGGCAAGCGCGAGTCGCGCTACGTGGGCGGCGCCATCCCTAGCCATGTTCGCAAACCTTCCCGCCCCGGATGGTCGCCGGTAGGCGAGACGGGTCATGGGTCGGACCCGGTATGGGGAGCTCGTGAAGGCCAGAACGATCAGCAACGGCCCGAGCAAGCCCGCGTAGACGGGCGTCACCCAATCCGTGATTTCGTCCATTCTTATGCCCCTCGGACCCAGGCGGTGTTTTGCCTGCCCCTCATCGTCATTCCCGCGAAGGCGGGGTTCCATTGACCTGCCTTCTCGATGCACGGCGATGGATTCCCGCCTTCGCGGGAATGGCGGAATAAGACGGGTTAGCCTGCGGCAAACTTGTTGCATTCGGTGCCATGGCGGTCAACGGCTCGACCAATCGTTTCCCGCGGCCGCGATGCCGCCCAGGACGGTGGCAGGGTCGGTCATGCGATGGCGGGCGCCTTTTTCCGGCGCGGCAGGACGATCTGCAGCGCGCTCAAGGCGACAATGCCGCCCATGATGAAAAAGGTCCGGTGCAGGCCGAGGTTGAGCGAGATCGGCCGGATCACGATCGGGTTGATCAGGTCGCCCAGATAGATCGCGAAGTAGAAGAAACCGACGGCGCGGCCGCGCGCCGAGGCCGGCGTGCGGGCAAGGATCGTGCGGGCAAGATGTGGGATCAGCCAACCCGATCCGGTCCCGGTCAGCCCGCCACCGATCGCCGCGACGACGGGGCCGTGCGACAGGCCTACCGTCATGACACCCAGGCCCAGCAGCAGGGCCGATATCGAATAGTTGAGGCGGAAGCCGACCTTAAGGCCGAGCAGGCTGTAAAGCAGCGATCCGACCATGCTCATGATCGTGCCGGCGAGCATGACGTGGGACAGTTCCTTGGGGTCGGTGACGCCGTTCTCCTTGAGCAGGAACTGGAACTGCGTCGTGTTCATCATCATCACGACGGCCAGGAAGACCGCCAGCGTCAGGATCGGCCAGAGGAAGCTGAGCGATTCCTTGGCGGCGGCTTCGTTTCGGGCCGTGCGGCGCGGCGCGGCCGAGGCGACGCCGAACAGGGTTGCCGGGATCATCACAAGCGGGACCAGGAAGAGCGCGAACACGCCGTGCCAGCTGTGGGTGTGGGCAATTTCGCCGGCCGCGGTCAGCGACAGGATGCCCGAGATGCCGCCCGCGATGTTGCGCCAGCTGAGCGTCCGCGCCCGGCCCGCATCGTCGAACCGGTTGCCGATCATGGCGATGGTCGCCGAGCCATAGGCGATGGCCGCAAAGCCGAGCGCGAAGCGCGAGGCCAAGAGCCCGGCGGCATTGTCGATATAGAGCCCGGCGGATCCGAACAGGGCGAAGGCGGCTATGGCCGTGAGCAGCACCAGGCGGCTGCCGAACCGGTCGATGGCGAAACCCGCCGCCGCGCCGCCTACGCACAGGCCGATGCTCGGCAGCGTTCCCAGCATCTGGGCGAAGAACTGCCCGTCGATCGGAAGGCCGATGCCCGGAATGGTGAAGGCCGGATGGCCGTCGGGCGCGAAATGCGCGGCGATCATCGGCAGCACCGGCGCGGTGGCGGTGAAGATCAGCGCCAGGCTGGGGGCCGACGACAGCATGACGGCGATGGCCACCCAGTCCCGCCAGCGGTCGAGGCCGTGCTTCGCGGAGCTTCCCTCAGTTTCCAATATGCTGCTCCCGATCCGCTATTTCTGCGGAACCACGTTCTTCCAGTCGAGCGCCTTGCCGTCGAGCTCGACCCCGGCGGTCTCCAGGAACCGGCTCACCATCATGTAGAGGCCGATCAGCAGGGTGAGGTCGAGCACCTGCTTATCGGAAAGATGCTTGCGCACCGCGGCCAGATTGGCATCGCTGGCGCGCACGTTCTTGACCACATCCTCGGTGAAGCTGAGGACCGCCTGCTGGGTCGGGTCCAGAATCTCGGCGTGCTCCCCGCCATGCTTGATCGCCTCGATCTGGCTGTCGGTGAGGCCGGCCAGCCGTCCCGACGGCTCATGCTGGAAGGTCTCGTACGGCGCATTCGACATATAGCCGACCCGCAGGATCGCGATTTCGCGCAGCGCCGGCGGCAGGCTGGAGGCCGGGCCATAGAAGGCGCCGGAGAATTTGCCGAAGCCGTCGAACACCGCGTCCGAGGCGCCGGCCATCATCCGCACGACATTGATCGGCGCGCGGGAAACGGCGGTACGGGTGGATTCCGGCAAGGTGGCGGGATCGGCATAAGGTATGCGCGGCATAGCGTTGGTCTTCCCCTGATATTTTCATTGAGCGGTATCTTATCGGTGACGATGCCGAGGCGGGCAAGCGCCTTAGACGATATCCCGAAACATCGCCCCCGCCG
>CAZNNJ010000883.1:0-1026 GCA_964574305.1 uncultured Rhodospirillales bacterium
CCAATCCATAGGGAGGCGGGTTCGGAATCCCTTCGAGGCGGACCGGAATGTCCAGTTGATAGACCTCCGCCACCCACTCGAACATGAAGGTCTTCGGGGCGAAGTCCGTAGGCGGGAACTGGAAGGTCTGGGTGAAGCTCGTCGAGGAGTGGGTGCCGCGGTCGCGGCGGCCTTCAACGCGCTTGCCGTCGGCGGAGACCAGCCAGAACTTCTGGCAGCGGTCGGGCGGATCGGTGGGGCCGACTCTCAGGCACTGGCCGCCGTAGTAGGAAATCCCCCAGATGCCGATCCGGTCGCGCCTGATATCGGGCAAGGTCTCGGCATGGGAAATGGCGTTGCGGTAATCCTCGATTTGCGCCCAGGGGTCGAGATGTTGGCGCGGCAGGCCGTCGCTGTCGCCGAAATTGCGGTAATCGAACACCAAAGCGGCAATGCCGGCGCCGGCGAAGACCTTGGCATATTCCGGCTGCACCAGCTCCTTCACATAGCACCAGCCGCCCGCCATCACGACGATGGGGAAGGGACCCCGGCCCTCCGGCATATAGAGATCCGCGCGGATGGTGGTACCGCAGCTCTCGAATTCGACCTTTTCGGGCATCGTTTCCTCCTAGTTTTTCTTGTCGTCATTCCCCCGCGAAGCGGAAGCCAAATCATGATAGGAATTTATCCACAGATGGACGCAGATTAACGCAGATGATGATTTTTCGCTGCGCGACCTTCGGGGCGCATGCGGATTCGATCTGCGTTAATCTGCGTCCATCTGTGGATAAATATCCTGGATTCCCGCCTTCGCGGGAATGACGAAAAAACTTACCCCGGGATGAGTTCCGGGCGATCATGCTCCTCGCCGATCTGGCGCAGTACCTTGGCCAGCGCCGTCATCTCGCCGTCCTCGATCGGCATATAGGGGCCGCGCGGATAGGTGCCGCCGAGGCCGAGCAGCCGCATCGCCGCCTTCACCCGGCGCACCGAGGCGCCCGGCATGGTCGAGACGCCGGTCATCAGCGCCATCACGCCGTGATAGGC
>CAZNNJ010000883.1:1036-2375 GCA_964574305.1 uncultured Rhodospirillales bacterium
CTTCTCCCATCTGCGCCTTCCCCATCGCGCTTTGATAGGCCTTGAACGCCTCCTCATAGCGGGCTGCGGCGAAATGCGTGATCACGTCCTGACAGAGCCTTGGTGCGATCGCCGCTTCCGACGACAGATAACCGTTGGCGCCCATCGCCATCGCGGTGATGGCGTGCATCGGCCCGCCGACATGGATTTCCAGCCGCGGGCGCAGGCGCGCGATCGTCTCGGTCAGATGCATAATGTCCGGCGTCGTTAGATTGACGCCGACCAGATGGTCATACTCCTTGGCCAGCCGCTCCAGCATCTCGATCGGGGCGTTATAGCCCATGAAGCTGTGGCTCGAGATGATGCAGGGCAGCGAAACGCTCTCCAGCGCGGCGCGGAAATAGCGCTCCAACTCGCGCGTGCCCGGCTTCCAGCCGTGGCCGACATCCAGCGAATAGATCTGGCAGGCATCGACCCCGGTCTGGGCGGCGCGCTTGAGGAACGCGCACATCTCCTCCGCCGTGCGCGGCTCGACGCCCATCGCGCGGACCGGCACCTTGCCGCCCGCCACCTCGACCGCGACCCGCAGCAGCCGGTCGATCTCGTCCGCCGACATCGCATAGCCCTCGCCGGGGGACGAGCCGCCGACATAGAGCCCGACCCCGGCCTCGGCGACGCGGGCGAAATGGTGGCGCGACGCGGCCTCGTCCCATTTGAGGTTCTCGTCGAACAGCGTGACCGTGCAGCAGAAGGTGCTGAGCTTGGCGTCGGTGAAGGCCATCGTCAGACCCTCAGCCCATAGAGCCGCGCCGCATTGCCTTCCAGCATCAGCGCCAGCTCGTCGGCTGGCACGTCCTTGAAGTCGTGCGCGATGGCGCCGGCATAGTCGGGATAGTCGCAGGTGGCGTGCGGGAAGTCGCTCGACCACATGATCCGCTCGGTGCCGACCATGTCGCGGTTGCGGATGCCGTACGCATCCTTGACCACGGTGTAGTAGAAATTCTCGCGGAAATAGTCGCTCGGCTTCTTCTTCAGCTGCACCCGGTTGGCCGGGTTCTGCCGCACTATGCGGTCGTCCAGCTGCTCCATCAGATATCCGACCCAGCCGACATCGACCTCGGCCCACACCACCTGCAGGTCGGGGAAGCGGTCGAGCAGGCCGGTATAGATCATCTCCGCCATGCGGATCGGCGGATCATAGAAGCGGAAGCAGCCGGTGAAGGCGCCGACGAACTCATGCGCCTGCTTCGGGATCGAGGATTCGGACTGGGCCAGGCCGACATGGATATGGGCGGCGGCCCCGGTCTCGACGCAGGCCGCGAACAAGGCGTCGTCGTCCTTGTGCAGGCGCTGGCCTGTC
>CAZNNJ010000884.1:0-2374 GCA_964574305.1 uncultured Rhodospirillales bacterium
AGTTCGAGTACCGCCGCGGCTACAAGTTCTCGACCTACGCCACCTGGTGGATCCGGCAGGCGATCACCCGCTCGATCGCCGACCAGGCCCGCACCATTCGCATCCCGGTGCATATGATCGAGACGATCAACAAGCTGGTCCGCACCTCGCGCCAGATGCTGCACGAGATCGGCCGCGAGCCGACCCCGGAGGAGCTGGCCGAGAAGCTGGCCATGCCGCTGGAGAAGGTGCGCAAGGTGCTGAAGATCGCCAAGGAGCCGATCAGCCTCGAGACGCCGATCGGCGACGAGGAGGACAGCCACCTGGGCGACTTCATCGAGGACAAGTTCGCGGTGCTGCCGCTGGAGGCGGCAATCCAGGCGAACCTGCGCGAGACGACGACCCGCGTGCTGTCGTCCTTGACCCCCCGCGAGGAGCGTGTGCTGCGCATGCGCTTCGGCATCGGCATGAACACCGACCACACTCTGGAAGAGGTCGGGCAGCAATTCTCGGTCACGCGCGAACGTATCCGCCAGATCGAGGCCAAGGCGCTGCGCAAGCTGAAGCACCCGTCGCGCTCCCGCAAGCTGAAGAGCTTCCTGGACACCTGATCCGGGATGCCGGCCGACCCTGACGGCATCTATAACTGGCATCGTCTCGACGAACGGCTGACCACATCCGGTCAGCCGAACGCGGCGCAATTGGCCGGCATCCGTGACCTGGGTGTCGGCCACATCGTCAATCTCGGCCTCCACACCCAGGACCATGCGCTGCCCGGCGAAGCGGCGGTCGTCGCCGCCCTTGGCATGACCTATATCCACATCCCGGTCGAATTCCAGAACCCGACCGAGGCCGATTTCGCCCGCTTCTGCGACGTGATGTCCGAGCTCAAGGACGCGCCGGTGCACGTTCACTGCATCGCCAACTACCGCGTCTCCGCCTTCCTCTACCGCTATCGCCGCGACGTGCTGGGCATGGATGAGGCGCCGGCGCGGGCCGACTTGGAAAAGTGCTGGCAGCCGAACGCGGTTTGGGCGGACTTCATCGCGCCGAAGCAGTCGTGGGGCGGATGAGCGCAGCGTAATCCGCCAATTCCAGCCTCGACGCCAGCCCGGCGGATTACGCTACGCTCATCCGCCCTACGCCTGCATTTTGGATATTTGGCCCCGGCCGAATCATCCGCTACAACCACGGGCCGGCGGGGGAGCGTAGCTCAATTGGTTAGAGCCGGCCGCTCATAACGGTCTGGTTGCAGGTTCAAGTCCTGCCGCTCCCACCAGCCTCTGCTGCGAGGAAATGGTAGGGTGGGCTGAGCGTAGCGAAGCCCACCCTCAAGCGCGCAGGACGGTGGGCTTCGCAACGCTCAGCCCACCCTACGGAAGATTACGCCGTCGCCAGCCCGCCCCTCATCGGGTTGCCGGTGTGGTCCACGTCCAGGCTGACCCAGCCTTCGGCCGACCAGTCGCTGGGGCGGTCTTCCAGCTTGACCGGGCCGTGATTCTTGAAGGCTTCGGAGACCCTGCTGGCGATGCCCTCGTCGACCAGCACCGTAACCAGCGTGCCGCCGTTCTTCAGCCCTTCGGTATAGAGGTCGGCATCCTTGCTTGAGAGGTCGTGGCCGGTGGCCAACCCGATCACCACGCCGAGGACGCCGCCGACCACCGCCAGCACCACCACAGGCACCCAGGCCCCGCCCATCGCCACCAGCGCGTCGATGCCGGGAATCTTGATCGGGCTGATATAGCCGAGGAAGCCGATGACGAGGCCCAGACCGATGCCGACTTCGCCCAGCGTGATAAAGCGCGACTGCCGGGTCGAATCCTCGTCGAACTGCTCGCGGGCATAGGCCGGGTTGATGGTCAGGCTGGGATGGTCGCCGTTCGAATCGTTGGCCAGCATGGCGACGCTGCTCACCGGCGCGCCGACCTGAACTGCGGCTGCCACCGCTGCCTTGGCATCCGCGAAATGGTTGTAAAGTGCAATGACCGTCTTTTCCCGCATGTCGACCTCCCTAATGCGAAGCGGGACGCGACGGCTGAACGGGCACCGATCACGTTGGCCGCTCGGTAAGCTATTGCTCTATTTGCATTTGCAGTATGTACGATTCGTAAGCCCGATCAAGGACAAACTGCGAAAGATTGTCGCTGGCGCCGCGCCCGTGAATTCCCATATTCTCGGATGATGAAAGCCCCCCTCATGGATCTGATCCCGGCCCCGCCGCTCGCCGAAAACCAGTCGAGCGCCCCCATCGTCATGGCCACCGACTTCAAGCCGGCGGGCGACCAGCCACAGGCGATCGCCGAGCTGACCGAGGGCGTCGAGCGGGGCGAGCGCGACCAGGTGCTGCTCGGCGTCACCGGCTCGGGCAAGACCTTCACCATGGCGAAGGTGATCG
>CAZNNJ010000885.1:0-2371 GCA_964574305.1 uncultured Rhodospirillales bacterium
GCACGCGCCGGGGTGGTCGGGAAGAAGCGCAGACGGGTGGCGCCGCCGTAAGGGGGGACATCGACGGCGTAGAGCAGGCTGCCCAGCGGCGGACGTTCCAGGTAGGTGGTATCGGAGTGCCAGACGCCGCCGAAGTTGACCCGCTCGTGCAGCAGTTTGGTCACGGCCATGACGTGGGGATGTCCTGGCAGCCCCTTCATCTGCGGATACTCCGTGGGCTGGCCGAACCGTCCCGCGAAGGCGCCGAGTATGTCGCCCGTGCGGTCGGCGCGGTGGATCATGGTGAGCCGCCCGCCCGGTTTCAGCAGCCTGGCGACGGTTTTGATCCAGCCGGCGAGGTCGAGCGCGCCCTCGCCATGGGCCGTCGCCTTGGTCGCCCGGGGAGAGCTGGTATGGCGGTCGAGCTCGTGGAAAGGCGGGTTGGTGATCGCCTGATCGAAGGTGCCGTCCTGGTCCGAGAGAGCGCCTTCGACGATGGCGATCCGGCCATCCAGCCCGTTCGCGGCGGCGTTCGATCGGGCCAGAACGGCCAGTTCGGTGTCCAATTCGACCCCGACCAGGGTGCAATCCGGCACCCGGGCCGCGAGGCATAGCGCCGCAGCACCTGTGCCGCAGCCGGCATCCAGAATGCGCTCGCCGGGGCCGGCCGTGACTGCGGCGGCGAGCAGGACCGGGTCGATCGCCACCCGGTAGCCGTGCCGCGGCTGGGTCAGGCGGACTCGGCCGCCCAGCAGGCGGTCCTCGGTATAGGGGGATGGATCGCCGGCCAAATCAGCCGGCTTCGGGCTGTTCACGCTGCAGAATCCAGTGCGCGCGCGGGAAATCCTCGTCCAAGACCATGACCCGGCGCTGGATGGGGCCGACCTGGCCTTCGATCGCGCTGGCATATTGATCGAAGATCACCGTCTCGATCCCGTCCTCGGCCAGCTTCGCCTGCAGGAAGGAAATGAGCACGATGTCGTTCGTGCGGATCAATTCTCTCATCAATCAGCCTGGGGGGTTCGAAACAGACCATACACGGGAAGCCGGCCGTGCTAATCTTGACCGGATTGGGCGCGTGTCTATGTTCTCATTCACACCGACCGAGGTAAAGTTGGCTCAGCGCCCGCTCTTTGCAACCTCGGCAGCTTATCCGGCTAGGGTAGTAGGTCTTAATCTCATGACTGGGTCGATGCATTTTTCCGTCGCGCCAGGGAGTGCGCTGTGATCGCGGCGGCGGAGCGGCGCAAGCCGTTCGGCGTCGATGCGTTCGACGGCGACAACCCGACGGCGGCGCTCGACCGGCTGAGCGATCTGCTGGCCGGCGACATGCAGTCCGTCAACCGCATCATCGTCGACCGCATGCAGTCCCCGGTGGCGCTGATCCCGCAGCTGGCCGGCTATATCGTCGCCGCCGGCGGCAAGCGCCTGCGGCCGCTGCTGACCATCGCCGCGGCCGAGCTGTGCGGCTATTCCGGCGAGCGCCACCACAAGCTGGCCGCCGCGGTCGAGTTCATCCATACCGCCACCCTGCTGCATGACGATGTGGTCGACGAGAGCGAGCGGCGGCGCGGCCAGTCCTCCGCCAACGCGCTGTTCGGCAACAAGGCGAGCGTGCTGGTTGGGGACTTCCTGTTCAGCCGCTCCTTCGAGCTGATGGTCGAGGACGGGTCGCTCGATGTGCTGCGCATCCTGTCGCGCGCCTCGGCCGTCATCGCCGAGGGCGAGGTGCTGCAGCTCGCCACCACCAACAACCTGGACACGTCCGAGGCCGAATATCTGGCCGTCGTCTCGGCCAAGACCGCGGCGCTGTTCGCCGCCTCGTGCGAGATCGGCGCCATCGTCGCCAGCCGCCCGGCGGCGGAGGCCGAGGCGCTGCACCGGTTCGGGCTCAATTTCGGCATCGCCTTCCAGATCGTCGACGACGTGCTGGATTATTCGGCGCGCGAGGCGAAGCTCGGCAAGACGGTCGGGGATGACTTCCGCGAGGGCAAGATGACCTTGCCCGTGGTCTATGCGATCAGCCGCGGTTCCGAGATGGAGCGGGCTTTCTGGCGCCGTACGCTGGAGGACATGGAGCAGCGCGACGGCGACCTAGACCATGCGACCGCGCTGATAGAGCGTCACGACGGCTTCACCGCCGCCATCGCGCTGGCGCGCAAGCATGGCGGCCTGGCGCTCGACGCGCTGGCCCAGTTGCCGTTCCGGCCGATGCGCGGCGTGCTGGCCTCGCTGGTCGAATTCTGCATCTCCCGCGAGTTTTAGTCGTAAACAGGGGCGGGTGCGCTTGCGGCGCGGGGATTCGGGCGCTATATGTCGCCGCCTCGCCGCCCCATGGGCGGACATCGGCGTGTTGCTCAGCCTGGTAGAGCACTGTGTTCGGGACGCAGGG
>CAZNNJ010000886.1:0-2370 GCA_964574305.1 uncultured Rhodospirillales bacterium
CCCGTTTGCGAGCCGTCTCTCGCCCCTGCCGCGCATCGTTCATCCGCACCCGATGCGAGGCTAGAGTCCGGACCGAATGACGACACATCGCCACCACCAGTTCAGCCTGCTGCCCCGGCCGCGCAACACCAAGATCGTTGCCACACTGGGGCCCGCCAGCAGCACCGCCGAGCAGATCGAGAGCCTGCTGCGGGCGGGCGCAGACTGCTTCCGGCTCAATTTCAGCCATGGCTCGGCCGATGAGCATCGTGCCCGGGTCGAGGCTATTCGCGCCATCGAGGCGCAATACGACCAGCCGATCGCGATCATCGCCGACCTGCAGGGGCCAAAGCTCAGGATCGGCCGTTTCGCCGCCGGCACGGTGGGCCTGCGCGTCGGCCAGAGCTTCCGCCTCGACCTCGATCCGGCGCCGGGCGACGGGGCGCGGGTGCAGCTGCCCCATCCCGAGCTGATCCAGGCCCTGCCGCGCGGGTCGGACATATTGCTGGACGATGGCCGGGTACGGCTCGAGGTGAAGCGCCAGGGCGTGGATTTCCTCGAGACCACCGTCGCCGCCGGCAATACGCTGTCCGACCGCAAGGGCGTCAACGTGCCGGGTGTCGTGCTGCCCCTGGGCTCGCTGACCAGGAAGGACCGGGCTGACCTGGCCGCGGCCCTCTCCTTCGGCGTCGACTGGATCGCGCTGTCCTTCGTCCAGCGGCCCGAGGACGTGGTCGAGGCGCGGAGCCTGATCGGCAAGAAGGCGGCGTTGATCGTCAAGCTGGAGAAGCCGCAGGCGCTCGAGCATCTCGATGCGCTGATCGATCTGGCGGACGGGGTCATGGTGGCGCGCGGCGACCTGGGCGTCGAGCTGCCGCCGGAGGAGGTGCCGGTGATCCAGCGCCGCATCGTCGCCGCAGTCCGCAAGGCGGGAAAGCCGGTGATCGTGGCGACCCAGATGCTGGAATCGATGATCTCGGCCCCCACCCCGACGCGGGCCGAGGCCTCCGATATCGCGACCGCGGTCTATGAGGGCACCGATGCCGTGATGCTGTCGGCCGAGACCGCCGCCGGCACCTATCCGACCGAGGCGGTCGAGATCATGAGCCGCATCGCGGCTCGGGTCGAGCGCGACCCGGCCTATCGCCGGACCATGGATGCCGAGGCGCCGCCGCCGGACTCGAACTCAGGCGATGCCATCACCACCGCCGCCAGCCAGGTGGCGCAGACGATCGGCGCGGTCGCGATCGCGACGTTCACCACATCGGGCTCGACGACACTGAGAGCGTCGCGGGAACGGCCGGCGATGCCGATCCTGTGCCTGACCGCCCGGTCGGAGACGGCGCGGCGCCTGATGCTGTCCTATGGCGTGCGCAGCGTGGTGACGCCGGACATCAACAGCTTCAGCCAGATGGTGGAACGGGCGGGGCGCATGGCGCGGGCGACCGGGATCGCGCATGTCGGCGATCGTCTGGTCGTGACGGCGGGCGTACCGTTCGGGACGCCGGGAAACACCAATACGCTGCGTATTGCTGTCGTCGAATCAGGTAGTTAGGGGATCGTTCGCCGCTGGACGAGCGGGAAGCTCAGCCGGCGCGGGCCTTGAACCGCGGGTTCTGCTTGTTGATCACATAGACGCGCCCCTTCCGCTTCACGACACGGCAGGCCTTGTGGCGCAGTTTCAGGGTCTTGAGCGAGCTGGCGATCTTCATGACGGTTCCTATCGGACAGCCCGTTCGACCGTCCTTTTCCAAGGGCGCGGAAACTAATCCGGCTATATGCATTTTGTCAATCGGCGCGGGCGGCTCTTTAGAAAAAAGCTGCCGATCCGGGCTTTTAGAACCTGCGGCGGCGATTCCAGGCTGACGACAGCCGGATCTCGACGAAGCTCTTCCTGCGCTGAAACCCCTGCAACGCCCGCCACGAGGTCAGGCTGATCAACGGCCCGACGGTGAAGCTCAGGATCGGCAGGTGGTGATAGCCGAGCAGGCTGATCAGCCCGAATGCGAAAATGACAATGCCCCCCACAACCGCGAGGCGCAGATGCATGATTGTCGTTTCTTCATCCATGCGGCTGATTATGACATTGCTGTAAAAGCCTGCCTAGTCCGAAAGTATCCTCGGTTTGGCCGATTCGACGCCAAGGCGTATATCGATGGCCAACGCTACCTGGACACGATTTACGTTACTAGGACATGGCCCATGCCCGACGTCAGCCTGCCCGCCCCCCATCACGTTACCGCCGGCACGGTGACCTTCGGCAACGACCTGCCGCCCGCGCTGATCGCCGGGCCATGCCAGCTCGAAAGCCGCGACCACGCGATCGAGACCAGCCACGCGCTCAAGGAAATCGCGGAACTCGCGCTGCTCCTCTTCTAAACGGCGCAGCGT
>CAZNNJ010000887.1:0-2368 GCA_964574305.1 uncultured Rhodospirillales bacterium
GCACTTCCTGCTGGTTGACCTGGAGCAGGACGTCACCGGGGGTGAGCTGCTTCTCGGCGGCGGTCGAGTCCGGGGTGACGCTGGTCACCAGCACACCAGAGACATCGTCGCCCAGCTGGTAATGCTGGCGCGCCTCGGCGGTGATGGCGGCGAGGCCCATGCCCAGCTGGGTCACGGTCTCGCTATCTTTCTTGCCGCTGCCTTCCTTGTCGGTCAGGCCACCGTCGGCCGAGGCGAGTATCTTCGCTTCCGGCATCTCGGCGATCTTGATCGTCTTCGACACTTCCTTGCCGTCGCGCCAGACCTGGATCGGCACCTCATGGTCGATCGGCGTCTCGACCACCATCCGGGGCAGGTGGCGGCTGTCCGGCACCTGCTTGCCGTCGAAGGTCAGGATCACATCGTTGGCCTGGATGCCGGCATTGGCCGCCGGGCTCTTCGGCTGGACGCTGGAGACCAGCGCGCCCGAGGCATCCTTCAGCCCCAAACTGTCGGCGATGTCCTGGTCGACGCTCTGGATGCTGACACCCAGCCAGCCGCGCTTGGCTTTGCCCGACTGGATCAGCTGGGCGATAATCGGACGAACCTCGGCCGAGGGATGGGCGAAGCCCAGCCCGATCGAGCCGCCCGACGGCGAATAGATCAGCGAGGTGATGCCGATCACCTCACCCTTCATATTGAATAGCGGGCCGCCGGAGTTGCCCTTGTTGATCGAGGCGTCGGTCTGAATGTAATTGTCGTAACGGCCGCCGATATCGCGGTTGCGGGCCGAGATGATGCCGGCCGAAACCGTGCCCGACAGGGCGAAGGGCTCACCGATCGCCAGCACCCATTCGCCGACGCGGGCGACGTTGCTGTCGCCCCAGGTGACGGCGACCAGGTCGGGCGTCGGCTGGATCTTCAGCACCGCCACATCGGCCAGCACGTCGCGCCCGACGATGGTCGCGGTATAGGTCTTCTCGTTCTGCAGCGTGACCTTGATCTCGTCGGCCGGCGGGCTGTTTGGATCCTCGCCGACGATCACGTGGTTGTTGGTGACGACATAGCCCTTTTCGGCATCGATGACGAAGCCGGAGCCGACCGAGACGCCGCGGCGCTGCGACTGCTCGCCCTGGCCGTTGCGCTCCATGAACTCACGGAAGAATTCCTCGAACGGCGAGCCCGACGGGGCGCGCTCGGCTTCCTGGGCTTCCTTCTTGGGCTCGGTCGGCTTGGAACGGGCCGAGATATTGACCACCGAGGGCAGCAGCTTGGCGGCCAGGTCGGCGAAATCCCACGGCGGGGCGTGCTGGGCGAAGGCTGGAAGCGGCGTGAGCAGCGCCATGCCGACCGCGACGATCGCGGCGATCATCGGGGCGGCGACGGTGGGCCGGCGGCGCACCGCCGCGTTTTCAACTTGGACCAATGACACAGACCTTCTTCCTTGCCTGTCGGGCAGGCCGCCGAACAGCGCAGACGTCAGGATAGCATGTACGAGCGGTCCAATGCGCGGTCAACTGTCGCATCCGGCCGGCGGTTGCGTCCATATCAACACGGATTTCGCGTTCCGGTTACTTGGCCGGCGCGGTTTTTGTCGGGTCCTGTCGGGTGAGGTAGCGCAGAAAATCCGAATTGGGCGACAGCACATACTGCGTGTCGTCGCCGCCCAGCGTCTTCCGGTAGGCATCGAGCGAACGGGAGAACGCATAGAATTCCGGATCGCGGCCGAAAGCGTCGGCATAGATCTGCGTCGCCTGGGCGTCGCCCTCGCCGTGCAATATGTCGGCCTGTTGCTTGGCGTCGGCGAGGATGACCGTCCGTTCCCGGTCGGCCTTGGCCTTGATCTGCTGCGCCTGCTCGAAGCCTTCGGCGCGGAACTGCGCCGCCTCGCGCTGGCGTTCCGAGTTCATCTGGCCGTAGATCGACTGGCTGATCGATTCCGGGAAATTGGCCCGGCTGATCCGCACATCGGTGACGGCGAGGCCGAGAGGGACGGCGGCATCGTTCACCTTGGTCCGGATCGACTGCATCACGCCTTCCCGGTCTTTCGACAGCATTGTGGTCACGGTCGTGCCGCCCAGCACGTCACGGAGCGTGGCGTTGATCGACGAGGTCAGCCGGATCCTGGCGCCGGCATCGCTTCTGACCGCCTGATAGAATTTCAGCGGGTCGACGATCTGGTAGACGGCATAAGCGTCGACCACGAGCCGCCGCTGGTCGGACAGGATCACCTCCTGCGGCGGCGATTCGATGTCAAGCAGCCGCTTGTCGAAGATGACGTAATTCTGAAGGAGGGGCAGCTTGAACTTGAGGCCGGCGGTCGGGTCGACCCGTTTGACCGCGCCGAACTGGAAGACGATCGCCGGTTCGTTCTCGGCGACGGGCAAGA
>CAZNNJ010000888.1:0-2358 GCA_964574305.1 uncultured Rhodospirillales bacterium
ACCCCCCACCCGTCGACGCTTTGCGTCGCCGACCTCCCCCTCAAGGGGGGAGGCGCTTTCATGAAATGGCAGCAGATGTCGGAGGCGTGAGAGCCGCATAACGCTATTTCGCCGCCGCCCGCTCGATCGTCACCAGGGCGCCGGCGCCGTTCGCGTTCACCCCGTCGTCGTACATCAGCTGGGCGTAAGCCGCCGGCTGGATGAACTTGCCCGGCACCGAGGCCTTGCCGCGGAAGTGGAAGCTGAAGGTGCCCTTGGGCAGGGTTTCGTAGAAATAGGTCACCTGGTCGTCCAGGAAGGCCATGTAGGACGGCTTCAAGGTCGGTTCGGCCGATGGCGTCGCCTCCGGCGGCGCGGTCGCCAGCGTCGGGTTCAGCGGCTCGATGCCGGCGGCCAGCGGCACGACGATGGCGACGTGATGGCGCTCGGCCGGATTGACGATCTCGACCGAGTCCTCGATCACGTCGCCGACCGTCAGCGCCACGGTCTTGCCCGGCTGGTCGAGCAGCAGCTTGGCCGAGGGCGCGCCGCTGGGGTCGAGCCGGTCGATCCGCCGCGTCACCACGAACCCGGCCGAGGCGGGGGCGACATGGCTGCCGTCCTCGACCGGCAGATAGGTGAGGTTGCTTTGCACCGTCAGCTTCTGCTTGTCGGTCGCGCTCGCCGCCGTGACTGTCAGCGCCGCGCTGTCCTTGGCGATCACCTGCTCCAACGGATGGGCGCCGCCGACCTCGATCTTCTGCGCGCCGACCGAGACAGCCTGCACCGGATCGCTGGTGGTGCCCGACATGAACTGGGCCAGCGCCAGCATCGCCTCGGCATTGGCGTTGGTCGTGCCCCAGCCGTTGCCCTGGCCCAGCGTCACCAGCGCCTCGACCAGCAGTTCCCGCCGCGGATCGGCCTGGGCGCCGGTGGAGACTGCGCGCAGCGCCTCGGCGACGGTGCGGGTCTCGGACGGCAGGATCAGCGGGCTCGACGTGCTGCCCTCCTGCAGCCCGCCATAGACCGGCTGGCCATTGCGCTGCTTGATCACGATGCCCTTCCACAGTGCATCGTCCAACAGCTTGACCGAGGCCGGGTCGGCTGAAGGGGCCGACGCCAATGCCAGCCGGACCTGGGCGACGCCCTCGATCGACATATAGTCGGTCTTGCGCAGCAATTCGGCGGTGTAGCCGCTGTCAAGCTCCCCGGCACCGGCAAGGGCCGACAGCGCCCAGGCGCGCTCGACATAGGCATTGCCCGAGACGAAGCCGGAATAGTCGGAACGCAAAGCTTGCTTCAGCGACCGCTTCAAGGTCGCCAGCTCGCCCGCGTCGACCGCGAAGCCGGCCTTCTGGGCTTCGGTCATGAAGGCGAGCGACCAGGCGGTCAGCACCACCTCGCCCTTCATGCCGGGATAGAAGGCGACGAGGCCGGATTCGTCGGTGGTCGTGCTGATCCAGGTCAGCGTTTCCTTGACGCTGTGCTCCAGCCGCTCGTCCGACTTGTCGGATTTCAGTGCCGCGGCGAACTGCTTCACCGCGATCTCGGCCCGCGCCGCGCTGACCCGCTGCTCGGTGCAGCCGAACGGATATTCGCGCAGATAGTTGAGGCCCGCGGCCAACCGCACCAGACCGGGCTCAGTCGAAACCAGGACGGTGCGCTTCAAGGTGCCCGGCCGTACCGGCTGGTCGACCGCCGGCAGGGTGAGCGGCATGGCGCCCGCGATGTCGGCCAGCGTGCGCTTCCGAACTGGCGACCGGTCCGGCTTGATCGGCAAGTCGACTGAGAAGGCGTCGCGCGCCTTGTCGGCCGAACGTTCGACGCCCAGCGTCACATTCACCGACTCCCGTACCGGCACACCCGCGTCATTGTACGAAGGCGTCGGCACGGTGGCGGCGAAATCGAGATGCTGCGGCTGGCCGGGGGTCCAGTCGAAGGTTCGGGTCAGCGGGCCGGAGACATCCAGCCCGTCGGCCTTGGCCTGGGCCTGGCCGGGACCGCCGCCGCCTTCGACGACGCGGCCGATGGCGGCGAGCGTGAACTGGTCGCCCGGGCGGACGAAGCGCGGCAGGTTGGGCTCGACGATCACCGGCAGGCGGACCGAGATATTGCCGGTGGCGAAGCCGAAACGGTCCGGCCCGCTCACCGCCTTGGCCCTGATCTTGAAGTTGGTCAGGTTGTCGGGGAGCTTCACCTGCACCTTGGCCACGCCGCTCGAATCGACCATCAGCGACGGGTTGTAATAGGGCACCGGCTGGAAGTTCTTGCGGATGGTGACCTTGTTGAGCAGCGCCTGGTCGCCAGCGCCGACGTCGCCGCCCGGATCCTCATCCAGCGGCAGCGACCCGGACCCGCGGTTGCGCGTATCGCTGAAGC
>CAZNNJ010000889.1:0-2350 GCA_964574305.1 uncultured Rhodospirillales bacterium
ACAGCGCCATGTTGTGCGTGTTCCAGGCCTCACCGAATTTGGTCGCAAGCGCGCGATTGGCCTCTAACGAGCTCATCTAACTTCCTCCTGGCGTCCGACGCGACCTGATCTCCGACCCATGTCGGCTGCTGTCAGGCTTGCATTTCCTCAACCTACGGTCCGGGTATTGGCTTGTAGGGCGCCCGTTCGCGGGCTGCCCCGGAGATCATTAAACATGTTTCTGAAACACCGTCAAATAACTTTCGATGCCGACCGGCGCGGACCAAGCGCTCAACTTTCTGCCGACTGCTCGCAGCCTCACGAGGAACTAATTCGAGAAGGGATTTATTCGATCACGGAAGGTGAAAGCGGTAAGAAAAGACGGGCGTCAGCGCGCCGAGCCGGCCCGCGGGCGGGCGCGCGTCTTTGCTACGGGCGGCGTAATAGGCGGCACGGGCAGCGCTTCCCCTCGCTCGTCGGCGATCGAAGCGATGAGCGGCTCAAGCAGAACCACATCCGCCGGACCGGTCTGTCGGGCATAGATGTCGAATGCGCGCCGAACCAGCGGCAGGGCATTGTCAGGATAGTGGATCAGCGCTTCCTGGGCTGCCTTCGGCAAGGAGCCCGACCGATGCGCGCGCATCCGGTCGCGATGGTAGAAGACCGCCGTCGCGAACGCGGCGCCGGTTGCCTGATGCATGATCCGCATGCCGTCAACCTCGGAAAAGCCGCGTTTCTTCATGAAGCCGAGGAAGGTTTCGACCAGTTGCAGCTCGGTCTCCATACCCGAGCCCGACATAATGAGCCGGACCAGGACGTGTGGATCCGATGCCAGCATTTCCACTATTCCGCGCGCGTACTCACGCAAGAACACCGACCAATGCTGACCGTCATCGGCTGGAAAAGGCAGCGATGCCATCTGCCGAGAAACGGCAAGGCGCAAGAGTTCGTCACGGTCGGTCACATACTGATAAAGCGTCGCGATGCTGACGCCGAGGTCGGCTGCGACCCGCTTCATCGTGAAGTCTTCGAGCCCCAATCGTAGCGCAGCCTCGACGACCTGTTCTCGGGTCAGTACCCGAGGGCGCCCCCCGGCAGCACGCCGAGGCGACTTTGTTTCGGTGTTCATGGATGAGGGCAAACCATCTGAATTGCTTTGTCGCAGACCGTGTTAGACCGCCTTGAATTATCACCGATCGGAGCGACACCGAAAAGGCGCGGCGGTAGGACGGCTCGAAATCCCGCGAGGTGAGGGCCGCAACCCTTTCAGCAGCGTCCTGGCCTCAACACCGGGGCAACTGTCCTCAAATGATAGGCTTCTGGTGATCATAACATAGCTGGTTCACGGCAGACCGGCGCTAATCGTTGAGCAGCATGGATGGGGAGGTATTTCCAGGGCTGGTGCCATTCCGTCCCCTTGGATGCGAACGCGAAAACCAGGAGTTCGAAATGACAATCGCTGCGCCCGAACGGCTCATATCTTGTGACTCGCATGTCCTCTATACGGACGAGCACGTTCTGCCGCGGCTGCCGGCGGATCTGCGCGAGAAGTACGTTGCGGGCGGCAATCGCCTCGCGGAAGAGCGCAAGCTCAAGATGAAAGGCTTCTCGCCCGACATTAACGACATCATGGACGTCACGGCATGGAACGATCCCGGCCACACCGATCCGATCGCCAAGATTGCCGCGATGGATCGCGACGGCGTCTTCGCCGAGGTTATCTTTCCCGAAGTTTCGGCCGCCAAGATGTGCACGCCGGAGAACATGGGCAACGACTGGAGCGCAATACTGTCCGGCTTCAACGACGCGGTCGGAGACTTCGCGGCAACCAATCCGAAGCGGCTGCTATGCGCCTACCAGATCATGCCGTTCGACGTCGACTGGGCGCTGAAGGAGGTGGATCGCATCGTCAAGAAGGGCGCGCGCTGCATCCAGCTGCCGACTTACCCGAACGAGTACGGCCTGAAGCACTATCACGACGAAAGCTACCGCCCGTTTTTCGCGAAAATCCAGGAGGAGGGGCTGGTCATCCTGCAGCACCTTGAGACGCGCGAAGTATTCTACGATACGCTTGATCGCGACCCGACGCCCATGCGCGGCATCGCGATGGGCATGCCGGCGATGGACATGCAAGAGTGCTTCGCCTTCTGGCTGCTCACAGGCATTCTTGAGGACTTCCCGGAGCTGAAGGTCGTCATGGTCGAACCGGGCCTGGGTTGGCTGCCTTTCCTGTTCGAAACCGTCCTCGACGGGCGAATCAAACAGGGTCACTACAAATTTCCGAAGCTGAAGATGCTTCCCAGCGAGTATTTCAAGCGGCAGATGGGCGCGACCTTCATGAACGAACCCCACGGGCTCAAGGTGGCCACCG
>CAZNNJ010000890.1:0-2334 GCA_964574305.1 uncultured Rhodospirillales bacterium
CGTGCTGGAGATCGGCGACGGCGTCTTCGAGGTGAAGGCGACCAACGGCGACACGTTCCTCGGAGGCGAGGACTTCGACCAGCGGGTGATGGATTACCTGGCCGACGAGTTCAAGAAGGACCAGGGCATCGACCTCCGCAAGGACCCGATGGCGCTCCAGCGCCTGAAGGAAGCGGCCGAGAAGGCGAAGTGCGAGCTCTCGACCGTCTCCGAAACCGAGGTCAACCTGCCGTTCATCACGGCGGATCAGTCCGGTCCGAAGCACATGAACATGAAGCTCACGCGGGCCAAGCTCGAGGCTCTTTGCAACGACCTCCTCGAGCGCCTCGACGGGCCGTGCCTCACGGCTCTGAAGGACGCCGGCCTCACCCCGAGCGACATCGACGAGGTCGTGCTCGTCGGTGGCATGATCCGCATGCCCGCAGTCGGGGCGCGGGTGAAGAAGCTCTTCGGCAAGGAGCCGCATCGCGGCGTGAACCCCGACGAGGTCGTCGGCGTCGGCGCGGCGATCCAGGCCGGCGTGCTGAAGGGCGACGTCAAGGACGTCCTGCTGCTCGACGTCACCCCGCTGTCGCTGGGCATCGAGACGCTGGGCGGCGTGTTCACCCGCCTGATCGACCGCAACACGACGATCCCGACCCGCAAGAGCCAGATCTTCTCGACCGCCGAGGACAACCAGACCGCGGTGACCATCCGCGTCTTCCAGGGCGAGCGCGAGATGGCCGCGGACAACAAGATCCTGGGCCAGTTCGACCTGGTCGGCATCCCGCCGGCGCCGCGCGGCGTGCCGCAGATCGAGGTCACCTTCGACATCGACGCCAACGGCATCGTCCAGGTGACGGCGAAGGACAAGGCGACCAACAAGGAGCAGCAGATCCGCATCCAGGCCTCCGGCGGCCTGTCGGACTCCGACATCGACAAGATGGTGAAGGACGCCGAAGCCAACGCCGCGGCCGACAAGGCCAAGCGCGACCTGGTCGAGGCCCGCAACCATGCCGATGCGCTGGTCTACCAGACCGAGAAGACGCTGACCGAGCTGGGCGACAAGGCGGCCGCTTCCGATAAGGAAGCGATCGAGCGCGCGGTCGCCGACCTGAAGGCGGCTCTGTCGAGCGAGAACGTCGAGGACATCAAGGCCAAGACCCAGGCCCTGACCGAAGTGTCGATGAAGCTGGGCGAGGCGATGTACAAGGCGCAGCAGGAGCAGGCCGCCGCTGGCGGCGACGCGGCCGGCGGTGCCCAGGAGGGCGGCCACGGCGACGACAAGGTGGTCGACGCCGACTTCACGGAGGTCAAGGAAGACGATCGTAAAGCCGGCTAGACGAGCGGCCGGAAAACAATGATAAGACGTTAGGAGACCGCCCTGGCTTGACGCGAATTCGAGCCGGGGCGGTTTATTTCGGCCCGTGGGCCGTGCTGGGACAAACATAGGCTATGAAGGCGGATTGCTACGAAACTTTAGGTGTGGCGAAAGGGGCCAGCGCGGAGGACATCAAGCGCGCCTATCGCAAACTCGCCATGCAGTTCCACCCGGACCGCAATCCGGGCGACACTATCGCGGAACAGAAGTTCAAGGATCTGTCCCACGCCTATGACATACTGAAGGACGATCAGAAGCGCGCCGCCTATGACCGGTTTGGCCATGCCGCGTTCGAGAATGGCGGCATGGGCGGTGGCCATCGCGCCGACGGCTTTGCCGCGAATTTCTCCGATATTTTCGACCAGATGTTCGGCGACTTGTCCGGACGTCGCGACAGCCAGACGCAGCGCGGCTCGGACCTGCGCTATAACCTGGAAATCTCGCTGGAAACCGCCTTCAAGGGCGACCAGGTCACCATCCGCGTGCCCGGCTGGAATGCCTGCGAGCCCTGCCACGGCAGCGGCGCGGCCAACGGCGCGGCGCCGACCACCTGCCCGACCTGCCGCGGCCAGGGCCGCGTGCGGGCGCAGCAGGGTTTCTTCACCATCGAGCGCACCTGCTCGACCTGCGGCGGCGCCGGCCAGGTGATCAAGGATCCCTGCCGCTATTGCTCGGGCTCGGGCCGCATCCGCAAGGAAAAGACCCTGGAGGTCTCGATCCCGCCGGGCGTCGACGACGGCACCCGCATCCGCCTGTCAGGCGAGGGCGAGATGGGCATGCGCGGCGCCCCTCCCGGCGACCTCTATGTCTTCTTGTCGGTCAAGCCGCACCGCTTTTTCCAGCGCGACGGCGCCGACCTGCAATGCCGCGTGCCGATCACCATGCCGACGGCGGCGCTGGGCGGCCAGATCGAGGTGCCGACCATCGACGGCTCGCGCAGCCAGGTCACCATCCCGGCCGGCACCACGTCGGGC